>CAMPAX010000063.1 GCA_946633495.1 uncultured Lachnospiraceae bacterium
CTTCCGGAGCATCGTTTTTTCTTTGTTCCCGTCTCGGAACGAAAACGTCCCTTCTGCTGCCCCTTTGTTTTTTATCTGCCATATCCGTACCTGTCCATCATGACTGTTCCTGGGTTACTCCGAATCCGAATCGACGCTTTGATCCTCCGGGTCCGTTCTGTCTTCTGACGAAGAATCCGGCGAAGGATCCGGTGACACATCCGTCTTCTGCTCCGGCACGTGATCCGCCTCAATGATCACCATGCTTACCTCACTCAGTCTCTTTTCCGCCTGATCCAGTTCCTTCTGCTTTGCTTCTCTCTTCTGTTTCAGTTCCAGAAGGGCCGGTCCCCGGCGGGACTCTGCTTCGGAGCGGATCTCTACCGCAGTCTCCTTTTCGAACACTTCGAGTGCTTTTTCCCTCTCCGCCCGGGCTTCATTTTCTTCCTTCAGAACCCCGTCGATCTCAGACTGCAGATCCTCCACGCCATATCGGCGGTCATCCGGGTCGCTCTCGATGGAGCGACGGATCTCACGGATCTTCTCGTCATTCAGCCTGAGGGCTTTCCGATACCGCCGTCCAAGCCGAAGTGTATCGATGTGCTTCCTCTTTACTTTGAAATTGATCGTAAATACGATAGAAAGGTTGATCAGGATCAGCAGAACGGGGATCAGGATACCAAGCGTGGTCCTTGTTCCGTCGGAAGCATCCTTCAGCCAGACATTCAAAGCGACAAAGGTAATAAGCGCAGGTATCCCGGCAAAAATGATCAGGAAACCAAACATCATCAGGATCGTCTCCTTGATCCCTTCCGGCATGAAAAGGATATGGAACAGTCTGGTGCGTGCGAAGAAAGGAATCTTATTCTCACGATACAGCCTTCTCAGTTCTCTCTCGGTATCCTTCGCATCTTCAACGTGATCTTTGGTTTCATTCTTGATCCTGGAAGCCTTTGCCGAACTGAGCTTTTTTTCCTTTTCGGAGATCAGTTTCTTCTTTCTTCCGTCGATTTCCTTCAGTCGTTCATCATACCCGCCCAAAACCTCATCCCTGCGCGTCCCGGTTTTGGACTCGATCTCCTCACGGATAGATTTTTCTTCCGCTGAGATCTCTTTATCCAACTGCTTCAGGTCATATTTCAACCCGGAAATAAGTCCCAGAAGACGGTCCTTCTCCGTCAACCCGGCCGACTCCCGTGGCAGAAAACCACTGTTGTTATCGAATTCATTTTCTGCCACGACTGCCTCCTTCCACACTGTGCCTTATTGCTTCGTGTTTAGTTCTGCTCTGCCTGAAGGGAACGGTTTACCGCGCTGATCAGCGCATACGCCGATGCCACGATGATATCCTCCTGAATTCCCGCGCCCCAATATACCTTGCCGGATTCCTTCCGCTGGATCCCCACGTAAGCACATGCCTTGGAATTGGATCCTCTGTTAATGGCATGCTCTTCGTAGGTGATCAGGGTATAATCGATATGAAAATGCTTCTTTAACGCGTTACTGATGGCATCCAGACGGCCATTTCCCTGACCGTGATATACCTTATGAACGCCATCCCGTTCCATCGTCAGCTCGCACCGGATACCGTCTACCTGCTGGAAATGACATTCAATATAGTTAATGGGTTTGCTGATATTTACATAGTCCTGCTTAAAGAGTTCAACCACTTCATCCGGCTGAAGCTCCTTATGCTGATGATCCGAGTAAGCCTTGATCGTGTAACCCACATCCTCTTTCATGGCCTTCGGGAGAAGGAAACCATACTTCGTCTCAAGAAGGAAGCCGATCCCGCCCTTACCGGACTGGCTGTTGATACGGATCACATCGCCATCGTAGGTGCGGCCGATATCCTCCGGATTCAGCGGAAGATAGGGAACCGTCCACATCTGATCCGGATCTGCTTCTCTGTATTTCATGCCCTTGGCGATAGCATCCTGGTGAGAACCGGAGAATGCCGCGAAAACCAGCTTCCCGCAATACGGTTCTCTCGGATAGATCTCCATGCCGGTAAGCCGTTCATAGGCTGCCTGGATCCGAGGCATATCCGAGAAGTCCAGCACCGGATCCACTCCATGCGTATACATGTTCATGGCAAGCGTGATAACATCCACATTTCCGGTACGCTCACCGTTGCCGAAGAGGGTTCCCTCGATCCGGTCCGCACCTGCAAGGAGTCCCAGCTCTGCGTCTGCCACGCCGCACCCACGATCATTGTGAGGATGAAGGGACAAAACCACATTTTCTCTGTATTTCAGATTCTTGTTCAGGTACTCGATCTGACTTGCATAAACATGGGGCATGGACATCTCAACCGTAGCCGGAAGATTGATGATCGCCTTCCGATCAGCGGTAGGCTGCCATACATCCAGTACAGCGTTGCAAACCTCAAGTGCATACTCCGGCTCGGTTCCCGTGAAGCTCTCCGGCGAATACTCAAACCGGTAAGGCGCACCATCCTCGTCCGCAAGCCGCTTCAGGAGCTCTGCACCGTCCGTTGCGATCTTCTTGATCTCTTCCCTGGACTTTTTAAATACCTGCTCGCGCTGTGCCACGGACGTGGAATTGTATACATGCACGATGACATTCTTCGGGTTCGCTCCGCGGACCGCCTCAAATGTCTTCTTGATAATATGCTCTCTTGCCTGGGTGAGCACCTGGATCGTCACATCCTCAGGGATCAGATCCTCTTCGATCAGCCTGCGGCAGAATACATATTCCGTCTCACTCGCTGCCGGAAATCCGATCTCGATCTCCTTAAAGCCGACACGGATCAGCTCTTTATAGAATTCGATCTTCTCATCCAGACTCATGGGAACCACCAGAGCCTGATTACCGTCGCGAAGATCCACTGAGCACCAGATCGGTGCTTTGTCGATGTATTCCTTTTTTACCCAATCGGTGGATTCCACCGGCGGCATAAAATAACCTCTTCTGTAGTGTTCGAAATTCTTCATACTGTCAATCCTCCAATCTCCTATTGTACTATGAAATGTGCGGTTTTTCAACCAATTCAGTGAATCCGTAACGGTAAGCGGGACACCGGTTCCCATGCGGCACTTCCAAACCGGAGCAGACTCCCCTTTCTGTCGGAGTACCCGGCCGATGGCACTTCCAACAAAAAAGCCTCCACAGGTTTCCCTGTAGAGGCGTGAATATACGCGGTACCACTCTACTTCACCTTACATCTGATCTGTAAGGCCTCATTCCGGATACGAACTTAGTCCCTGCAGAAATCTTTGGGATAAGCTTTATACCCTCCCGATGTTACGGTCGGGACCCGTCCTCGACTACTTGATCACCAGAATCTTTCGCCTCGGCTGCTCGAAGGTCAGTTCGTGAATCCATCTCCTGTCGTCTCGCACCCACCGACGACTCTCTGCAAGGTTTCCGAATTCCTACTACTCCTTGTCAATGCATTTTCCTTATTCGGTTGATTGAAACTTTACCACCCGGTTCACCGAATGTCAAGCGATTATTGTAAGTCTTTTTTTAGCCGCTGCCATTTAGCTTTCCGGAAACCCGAAGGAATGTCAGATCTTCATCGTCAGGCAGTTAAGGCCCAAAGAATTTACATACTTTACATCCTTGGTCATATTGAATACCATGCGGATACCGATGTGTTTCGTCGGATCCTCATCATCCGGTATGGCCATCTTGTAATGCTTTACAGGGTCAAATCCCCTGCAGTTATCGCGGATGCGGACGATCATCTCATCCTGTTTGCAGACCAGACGGATGTCGATCTGATTGTCTTTTCCCCTGGCAAAACCGTGAGTCACGATATTGTTGGCCATTTCCTCGATACAGAGCGCCGTATACATGGCCTTGCGGCGGGTCACTCCCTTCTCCATACAGAACTCCTCGGCCTCGATGGCAACCTCCTGAATATCATCCAGGCTGCGGATCTCCATCTCCATAGCCTCACCCGGCGCGGCGCCAAAGTTCTTCGGAAGACACACAAAACTCTCATGGCTTCCAAACTTCGCTTTGCTCTTTCTCCAAACCACGATGGCGATGTAGATCAGTGATAAAACCTCCCCGATCATATAGAAGAACCATACGCCGGTGGTACCGAACAGAGCCCCGCCGATCACAACGACCAGCGCCGGGAACACCAGATTCTGCATCACGGAAATGGTTTCCGAGAAGAAAATCAGACCGATGGACTGATAATACTTCTTGAAGGCCGCATTGATGGAACTGATCACCAGACAGATGGCAAACATCCGGAGTCCGAAGATAGCCGCTCCCCGCTCCGGAGCATCACTGCCGGCAAACAGACTGATCATCGGATCCGCAAGCGCCAGGAAGAATATCGTCACGAACAGATTGATCACAATGGAGAACAGCGTCTGATTCCGCACAATCTCGCTGAGAGAGTGTTCGTCCTCTTCATTATAGGAGATCCCCGCAAGCATAAGAGACACCTCAGAGATACCATTTCCGATACAATAACCGATATTGGCGATGGTGGATACGATCGCATATGCAGCTACGGAAACCTCGGATCCCACACGCATGAGGGTCCGATTGACCAGATAGACCAGGAGTACCAGACTGACCTGATTGACCATCGTGGGGATACCACCCTGGGCAATCTCCTTGAACAATCCTTTTCCGAGATTTCTGGTCCGGAATTTGTAAACGCATTTTTTCGTGAAGAAATAAATGATACCGATGGAAACGCCTGCAATATAGCTGACCGTGGAAGCGAGTCCCATTCCGAAGGTTTCTTTCTTAAATACAAAGACGTTCAGAAGATCAAAGGCCACATCGAAGACCATCATACCGAGCACTGCCGCCACCAGCCGGATCCGCTGTCCGGCCATCTGCAGGAAAGGAACCAGGATCTGTGCCGCGATAAAGAACGGTGCTCCCAGAACGAAACCGATCAGATAATCTTTGGTCAGGCGAAAGGCTTCCGTCCCTTCCTTTGCTCCCAGGAGTACACAGAGCGGCTCCGCAAAAACGATCACAAGTACCACACCCAGGAGAGACACTCCGCCGGCGATCAGAACCGACAGTGAATAACAACGGTTGATCTTATCCTCGTCGCCCTTGCCCATAGCCCGGCTGCATACCACCTGGATCCCGCTGGAAAGCAGACTCCCGAATGCAGCAAAAACAAGCAGAACCGGATTTGCAAACTGGTAAGCAGCCATAGCCTCCGTTCCCAGAAAACGGCTGATCATAATACTGTCTATTACGAGGCACAACATAACCGCCATGGCGGATATGATCTGTGATATCACCATTTGTTTAAAAAGCTTTTGAATCATCGAGTCAGTTCTCCTTCAGTCACCTGAACCGGTCATATTATTAAACATAACTATTTCGATTATATCACGTAGTCAAAAAAGGAACAAGAATTCTTTTTTCTTGTTCCCGGTTGTTTTTTGTTGTATGATTGAACTGTGGAAAATGTCAGAAACAACGAAAACAAAACACCGACAGGAGTACAACATGGCACAGATTGCGAACGACTGGGCTCCGGTTCTGAAAGAAGAATTCAGCAAGCCTTACTATCGAAAACTATATGAGTTTGTACATCAGGAATATGCCACCCGGACGGTTTATCCCCCGGCGCAGGATATCTTCAACGCTTTCCACCTGACCCCGCTTTCCAAGGTCAAGGTTGTGATCCTGGGGCAGGATCCATATCACGAACCGGGACAGGCCCATGGTCTCTGTTTCTCTGTACAAAAGGGGGTGGAAATCCCTCCTTCTCTCCAGAATATCTACAAGGAACTTCATGATGATATCGGTTTTCTGATTCCGAACCACGGCTGCCTCACGCCCTGGGCCGAGCAGGGGGTCCTGCTTCTGAACGCAGTCCTGACCGTCCGCGCTCATGCGGCAGCCTCCCATCAGAATAAGGGTTGGGAGGAATTCACGGATGCAGTGATCCGAGCGGTCAATCAGGTGGATCGTCCCATCGTGTTCCTGCTTTGGGGCGGATTTGCCCGCGGAAAAAGATCGATGCTTACGAATCCGAAACATTTGGTACTGGAAGCACCCCATCCCAGTCCGCTTTCCGCATACCGGGGCTTCATGGGATGCCGGCATTTTTCAAAAGCAAACGAATTCCTGTCAGAGCATGGAGAGACACCCATAGACTGGTCACTGTAGCTGATTCCGGCGGGCCCCGCATCCTTGACTTTTCATATGGAATTACCTACAATAGAGTTCAGTGACTGCGGTGGCGGAACCGCGGTCAACGGATACGAAACGAATACAAAAGCAACTACCAACCTGATGCAGTAAAGGAGGACATACCATGATCGACCAGACAAATTTCGACGTAAATCCCTATCTTCCGGAGAAGAAGATCAAACCCGTAAGTGAACTGATCTCCGTAAAACGCGGATATATCAGCGGGATCAAATATTATTACTTCATCATCATGAAAGAACGCTCCCTGTCCGAATATGCCGACGTGTATGAGGCCCTCGTTCAGTTCGGCTCCAATCTCGCGGATCTTCTGGAGGTTGAGAATGCGGAATCAGTCGCAAATATGTCCTCGATATTCAAACTGTTCTACCCGGACGGTAAGCTGCACAAAGCCTTTGAGTCTCTTCAGCTGGAGGTTGCACTGGATGGGATCAGCGAATGCCTGCTGAACCTGAAAAAGATGTATCATATCGACGGAAAATAAAGAAATGAGCCGCGGATTCGCAGATATAACCCGGCAAAAACCAGGGGAGCAGTCATTTTCATGCAAGCATGAATGACTGCTCCCTCGTTTTTTGCTGTAATCCTGACCGTTATCGCTTTACTCTCTGCCGTCCCAGCAGTAGGTGCAGAGACTTTCCTTCGGAAGTCCGGTGGCTTCGATCATATCATCCAGACGATTATATGCCAGTGAAGTGAAATTCAGCTTCTGACGGATCCGTTCCAGCATCCGGTGGTAACGATCCGAATCCGGATTTGCATAATCCTCCAGGATCGTCCGGGTCACTTCCACACCCTCCTCCTCCTGGATCACTCTTCTTGCGATCAGTTCCATCTCGGAGTTGGATCTGGAGAAGTTGATATACTTACATCCGAACAACAGCGGCGGACAGGCCGGGCGGATATGCACTTCCTTCGCTCCGCTGTCATACAGGAACTCTGTCGTCTCTCGAAGCTGTGTGCCCCGCACGATAGAGTCATCGATGAGGAGCAGCCGCTTCCCGTTGATCAGTTCATGAACCGGGATCAGCTTCATATGAGCGATGAGATTCCGCTTATCCTGGTGGGTCGGCATGAAAGACCTGGGCCAGGTGGGAGTATATTTTACAAAGGGCCGGGAGAAAGGAACTCCCGATGCATTTGCATAACCGATGGCATGGGCGGTTCCGGAATCCGGGACGCCGGCCACACTGTCAATATCGTCTTTTGTAAATCCGTCCCGCATAGCCAGCTTCGCGCCGCAGGCGTTCCGCATGGTCTCAACAGAGATCCCCTCATATTCCGAGGACGGATATCCGTAATAGATCCAAAGGAAGGTGCAGATCTTCATCTCCTTCCCCGGCGCTGAAAGCGTGGTTACGGCTTCCGGCGTCATGACCACGATCTCTCCGGGGCCGAGCTCACGCACCGGACGGTATCCCAGATTCAGATATGCAAAAGATTCGAAGGTGGCGCAATACCCCGTATCCTTTTTGCCGATCACCAGCGGCGTCCGGCCATAACGGTCCCGGGCACAGTAGATTCCTTTCTGCGTCAGAAGAAGGATCGTCATGGAACCATCGATCATTTCCTGCGCGTACCGGATACCATCCACCAGATTATCCCTGGTATTGATCAACGTAGCGGTAAGTTCGGTCTTATTGATATCTCCGCCGCTCATTTCAAGGAAATGGGTGTGATCCTTCTGGAAGATCAGCTTCACCAGCTCATCCGTGTTATTGATCTTGCCCACGGTCAGAATGGCATAGGTTCCGTGATGAGAACGTACCAGAAGCGGCTGGGGATCATAATCGGAAATGGATCCGATACCGATATTTCCTTCCATATCCTTCAGATCTGCATGAAATTTACTCCGGAAGGGAGAATTCTCGATATTGTGGATCGCACGGTTAAACCCGTTCTTTCCGTATACTGCCATTCCTGCACGACGTGTCCCAAGATGCGAATGATAATCCGTTCCGTAAAAAAGGTCAAAGACACAATCCTCTTTCAAAGCTGCCGCAAAAAAACCACCCATGAATGACTCTCCTGTATTATTTTTAAAAAACCGATTCCACTCAGGTCAGAAAAATAACCGTCCAACGATCTCGTCCTGCGGGCGTGATGCTGAACGGTTACCATTATGATGTATAATCCATAAAATGTAAATCCGAAAATTTGCCTTTTTGTGCCCGAAAATCTATGCATTTTTCACATAGATTCTAAGCACTCGTCTCATCCGTATGAAGTCCGAAGAAGGTATTCCGATCAATGGCAGCGTAAGAATTCCGGAGTTCATCGATACACTGCAGCTGTTCCTTCGGAACATTGACATACATATCCGCCATGGAGATCTCCGTCTCACCGGCGTTCAGTGTGATGGTCTCATCCAGCTCGTTGTACGGCTCCCGGATCAGGATCTGACGAACCGCCTCCGAGAAATACGGCATATTCTTCGGAAGAGAGATGATCCGCTGCATTTCCAGGAAGGAAAGGCCATCCTTCTTCAGCTGACAAAGCTGCTTCTTCTGAATCTTCTCCGTAGCTCCCTGCACAAAAGACTGTGCCGCACGGCGCATGATATCCTCACGCACTTCATTTGCAGGAGATACAAACATCATATTCAGCTCCTGCAGGGTAATGGGATTTTCGGAAAATGCGGAAGCGATCAGCTTCTCCGGCGCAAACCCGCCGATTCCGAGGAGCAGATTCCGATAGATCTTCTCCATCTCCTGACAAACCGGAACCACCCGGCCATTATCAATATCCGCTTCATGGTTCATCATCAGATTGATGATCCCTTTCCTTACATCCTCGATCTTCTCTTCCGTGACATAATCCGACGGCAGATACTCATGGCGGACTGCCTTCTTCATCATGTAACTGATGACATTCTTTCCGTTCACTGCCAGATCTTCAACGGAATTCAAAAGATCCTGATCAAAACGGGAGAAGGTATCCACGATCTGCTCTGCCCGACTGCGAAGCATCCGGATCACATCTCCGAAAACATCCTGGTCATTCAGTCCTTCGCGGATGGCTCTCCGCTCCGTCTCCAGGATCTGCTTTGTACAGGCATCATAATACCCCTTCTCCGTCTCTCTCTTTGCAGACGGGAAGGCAAAAAACCGCTTGGATACGATCTGAAGGATCGACTCGATGATCCTCTGGTATTCTCCGCTCTCCACAGGCATACGGCAAATCTCTTCCAGCTGTTTTGCCTCCGCCACCATCCCGGAATCCGATGTCAGGCCCTCAAAGCCGGCCGAACCGATCATCTGTACGGTAATAAAGGGGCCATAGGTATGAAGGTACTCCTGAATATGACGTTCCAGAGAAGACAGCATGCTGTTCTTGATGGATTTTACGATCACCGGCACCTCACGCATGAAGTTGTCCAGCTGTCTCGGAACCGAATTCCGGAACTCATCCTCCCCCTTCTTGATCTGCTTATAGTTCGGTCTGGGGAAAGAAGCCACCTTGATCAGTCCGTTGGCCTGAAGCCGGATCTCATCTCCGGACTGTCCCTCTAAAAATTCACGGATCTCGCCAAAGCTTTCCCGGCGGTCTGCGATCATCTTCTGTTCATCTGTCACAAGCTCATGCAGGCGCTTGTAAGCCTCCTTAAATACCTGGAATTCGCAGATATTCTCGATCTCACGGATAGGGATCCGGTAATCAGACTCGTTCAGCACCTTAAACAGACGGGAGCCCGCCTTGTCAAAGAACGCGTCCCGCATCAGCATCTCGGCACCTTCTTCACGCCGGCTGCCCACGTATTTGATACAAGTCAGCTTGTACAGGAAATATGCGATATCACTGTATACCACATGTTCCGGAAGATATCCCTGATCATCCTCCTTACCGGATACCAGCATACAGGAATCAAAGATATTCTCCTTCATGGAAAGACGGTGTGCACCGCTTTCAAAGACATAGCTCTCCCCACGTTCGGTGAGAGTCATAAGATTCTCCAGCTCCTTCAGGGTCGCATAGGCATTTGCCTCCAGTACCCCTCTCTTTGCCCAATCCAGCGAGGAATCAGCAAAAAGCACATCCGGTGTCAGAAGGCATCCGCCAACACGGAAATTCTGCCAGTGTTTCGATCTTGCAAACGCACGGATGTTATAGGTCACATCCGCAAGGATTCCGCTGCCGGTTCCTCCGGAAATGCCGCTGATGATCATCACATCCAGCTTGCCCTCGGAACGATTGTACACCTCTTCCAGCTTTTCGAAGAGAAGAATCCTCATATCCTCATAGGCGTTCGAGAACATGAGACGTCCGATCTGTCGGTTTCCCCTGGCACCATCCTTCCCGATGGGAATGGCCGGAAAATCCGGACGCATCCACTTCGCCAGTGTATTCTGGACCGGTCCCTCTTCGGTTCCTCCTTCCAGGATATGCTCCAGATTCGGTCGGTAGATACTGATCACTTCCAGCGCGTTCAGACCCACACCTTCCCTTGAATCCTGGATCGTAGCTTCCATTTCGGGGATATCAGAATCGATCAGAAGATAATGGATGTTATCTTCCTGACGGGTCCGTCCCTGCATCATCTTCTTATAGGCAGTCACACATTTACGTCCGATGCCACCGAGTCCGATCAAAAGGAAATCCCCGTAGAACTGGTTTTCCTCCTCCGCCTTATTCAGGATTCGGATCCCCCGCAGTTTGCTAAACTCTTCTTTTTGTGTGTCAATCAGAATCATAGTCCGTCTTCTCCCATAGGCATAACTCAGCCATACCATAGATAACCTGATTATAACACATTCTGTGCAAATATACTATATAAAACTCTAAAAATTATGCGATTTACATAATACATAAAAATCCACAGAAAAACCGGAACAGCAGATG
>CAMPAX010000064.1 GCA_946633495.1 uncultured Lachnospiraceae bacterium
GTGCGACAGCTTCTATATACTACCACTGAGGTTTCTCAATGTCAACAACTTTTTTTATTTTTTTTCAAGATGCCATATTTATCAAATGAATGACAGAAAAATGTCATTTACATAATTCGAAACAGCTGATTTTAGGCTATATTATTTATGAGTAGACTGCGGTAAATGTCTCGAAAAATTATAAGGAGGTACATATGAGATACAGACGAATCCAGGACCTGCGTGTCGACCACGACATCCGTCGAAAAGAGATCAGCGAGCTTCTGCATGTTCATGAACGAACCTACTCTTACTATGAAACCGGAGAACACCGGCTGACGGCTGAGGTTCTGATCCAGCTTGCCGATTACTACCATACAAGCATCGATTATATGCTGGGTCGCACAGATGAAAAAAGGCCCTATCCTCAGAAACGGCGAAGGCGCCGTCCGCTCTTCTAGAGTTTTCCCTATTTCATAAGTAAACAGCCTCCCGGCGAATAAAAAGATTCGCAGAGAGGCTGTTTGCCATGTCTGAAACCATAGAAAGATATCACAGGCTTTACGATGCATCTTCCATATTTGCCAGCTTCGCTGCCTGATCCGCTGCTGTCAGAGCATCCACAAACTCATCCAGATCTCCGTTCAGCACATTCTCCAACTGATAACTGGTAAGTTTGATCCTGTGATCGGTCACACGTCCCTGCGGGAAGTTGTAGGTCCGGATCTTCTCGGAGCGGTCTCCGGTTCCGATCTGGCTTCTTCTTGCTGCAGCTTCCGCATCATGGGCTTTCTGAAGCTCGAGATCATATAACTTGGTACGCAGAAGCGCAAAAGCCTTCGCACGATTCTGGATCTGAGACTTCTCGGTCTGGCTGTAGATCACGATCCCGGTGGGAATGTGAGTCAGCCGAACCGCAGAGTCCGTGGTGTTGACGCACTGGCCACCATTTCCGGATGCACGCATGACATCGATCCGAATGTCTTTCTCATCGATCTGAACGTCCACCTCTTCTGCCTCGGGCATGATCGCCACTGTGGCCGTAGATGTATGGATCCGTCCGCCGGACTCCGTTTCCGGTACACGCTGCACGCGATGAACTCCGGACTCATATTTCAGCTTGGACCATGCGCCCTTGCCTGTGATCTCAAAAACCACTTCCTTAAAGCCGCCGATCCCCGTCTCGGTTCCGGATGTGATGTTGGTCTTCCACCGGAAATGATCTGCGTACTTCTGGTACATACGGAAGAGTTCCCCCGCAAAAAGAGCAGCCTCATCGCCGCCCGCGCCTGCACGGATCTCGACAACGACACTTTTATCATCATTTTCATCCTTGGGAAGCAGCAGGACCTTCAAATCATGCTCGCATGCTTCGATACGTTTTTTCGCATCGGACAGCTCTTCACGAGCAAGTTCCTTCATCTCCTCATCGGATTCTTCATCGATCATAGCCAGGCTGTCTTCGACATCCTGCTTTGCCTGCTTATATTCCTGATATTTTTCCACTACCGGCGTAATATCACTCTGTTCCTTCATCAGCTTTTTGAATCTTGCCTGATCATTTACAATCTCCGGCTTACTGAGTTCTTCCTGAATCGCCGCCAGTTTTTCCACCAATTCTTCCAAACGGTCGAACATTTTCCGTTCCTCCTCTATATCTATATTCTTGTCTGCATATTCCTATTGCAGAATCTATATTCTTATCTGCATTCCACATCGAAAAGTCCGTATCCGTCACGCCCATTTTGCAAAGACCACACGGTCCAGTCCCGCATAGTCTGTCCGGCAGGTAACATCCGCATATCCCTGATCCATAAGGATCTTCGTCACCGCGTCTCCCTGATCGTAACCGATCTCCAGCCACAACTGCCCTCCGGGGGCAAGAAATTTCTTCGCACCTTCCGCAATCCTTCGGTAAAATGACAGCCCGTCTCCCTCATCTGTCAGCGCCAGCCGCGGTTCATGCAGCCTTACTTCCGGCATAAGGTTCTCCATCTCGGATGCAGGTATATACGGAGGATTCGACAGGATCATATCGTAGAGCCCTTCCGGGATCCCATCAAAAAGATCTGAGGAAACCACCTGAACCCCGGCACTGAGAAGTTCCGCATTTTCCTTCGCCAAATGCAGTGCCTCAGGGGAAATATCGGAAAGCACGCCCTCATCCGCATATCCGGCTTTCCGGCGTTCCAGTCTGAATGCGATACCGATGCAGCCGCTGCCTGTGCAAAGATCCAAAAATCGGACAGACCGTTTCGGTGCCGCGGCCAGCGCCTGTTCCACTAAGCATTCCGTATCATACCGGGGGATCAGAGTTCCCTTTCTTGTCCGAAAGGTATATCCATAGAAACAGGTCTCTCCCAACAACTGCTGAAGCGGGATCCTCTGTACGCGTCCGGAAAGCATTTCCCGATACGCCGACTCCGCCGCAGCATCCAGCGTCTCATCCGGATTTCCCAAAATGTACGCCAACGTCTTTCCGGAAGCGCTCTGCAGCAACGCATTTGCATCATATTCATAATCCGGCACATCCGCATTCATAAGCTGCTGCCGGCCGAAGTGAAGCGCCTCCAAGAGCGTCATTCCGCCACCTCCGAACCCTCGAAATTCATTTTTCGAAGGAGTTATTCCTTACACAGTTCAGATACTCCTGCACATCGATCACTTCTTCCACAGCACGGATGGCAACTTCTGCCATGGCCAGATCCGGCTCCTTGGTGGTAAGCCGCTGCACCCAGAGCCCCGGGGCAGACAGGATCCTGGAGCAGGAATTCTCATGACGGCCCGCATACTGCAGAACCTCATAGGAAAGGCCGGCGATCACCGGAATCAGCAGGATCCGGGACAGAAGCCGAAGCCACATCACATCCGTCCGAACAAACATGAACACGATGATACTGATGATCATGACGATAAACACAAAGCTGGTCCCGCACCGTTTATGAAAACGGGTATGCTTCAGCACATTCTCCGGCGTCAGATCATCTCCCGCTTCCAGACAGTTAATCGTCTTATGCTCTGCGCCATGATACATAAATGTCCTTTTGATGTCCTCCATCCTGGAGATCAGCGCGATATATACTATGAAGATCACCAGACGAAGAATGCCCTCCGTGAGGTTGGCAACCCACTGATATTCCGTAACCTTCAGCAGAAGTCCCGCCAAAAAAGAAGGAAGAAGGACAAAGAGTCCGATGGCAAATGCCAGGGAAATGATCAGCGTCACAACAAGATAGCCTTTTCCATCCCCGGCCGTTTCGGTATCCTCCTCATCCGACTCATCCTCCGCAAAATATTCCGAAGAATTCATCAACGTCTTGATCCCGATATAAAGCGATTCTACAAAATTGATCACGCCTCTGACAATGGGTACTTTATTCAGTTTTTTTCTTTCACTGAAGGAGCGATACGGTTTCACATCCACCGCGATCTCACCATCCGATTTCCGGACCGCCAGAGAATAGCTTTCCGGCCCCCGCATCATGATTCCCTCAAGAACGGCCTGACCTCCGATTCGAACCTGTTTCATAAGCTTTTCCCACTAAAATGATATGAACGCAGAAAAAGGCTGAGACATGATTGTCCCAACCTTTTTCCACAGTCTGATACGAGCTACTGAACGCCGTATTTCTTGTTGAACTGGTCGATACGTCCGCGTGCCTTGGCAGCTTTCTGTGTACCTGTGTAGAAAGAATGGCACTTGGAGCAGATTTCTACGTGAATTTCCTTCTTTGTAGAACCTGTAACGAACTCATTTCCACAGTTGCAGACAACCTTTGCCTGATAATAATCCGGATGAATTCCTTCTCTCATCTCAACTCTCCTTTTCATTAAAGAGCGGTGCAACACCACTCCTGATCCTATATAGAACTCTATATGCCGCACGGATGGGCATACCTCGATCCTATACCAGCAACGTGCTATATTCTAACATAGCACTTTATGAAATGCAAGACCTATTTTTACGGCTGTTTTTAAGCTATCGAAGGTTCCTTGAAAACATCTTTCTGGCAAATTCCAGAAACTCCATATTGTTTCTGGTCCTGCCGAAAAGCTTGACGATCTCCTCCGTAGCCTCCTCCGACTTGGTGCCGCGAAGCTGCTGATGAAGAAGATCCAGCACTTCCCGTTCATCGACGGAAAGCAGAAGGTCATCCCTCCTGGTTCCGGACTTTGCGATATCAATGGCCGGGAAGACTCTTCGTTCGGAAAGGCTTCGATTCAGCACCAGTTCCATATTTCCAGTGCCCTTGAATTCCTCAAAAACCACATCATCCATGCGGCTGCCGGTATCGATCAGGGCAGTTGCCAGGATCGTCAGGCTTCCGCCTTCACGCATATTGCGGGCAGCACCGAAAAACTTTTTCGGCATATGCAGCGCCGCCGGATCCAGGCCGCCGGACAGCGTCCTTCCGCTGGGAGTCACCGTCAGGTTATACGCTCTCGCAAGGCGTGTCAGGCTGTCCAGAAGGATCACCACATCTTTACCGGATTCCACCATGCGCTTCGCCCGCTCGATCACCATCTCCGAAACGCGCTTGTGATGCTCGGGAAGTTCATCGAAGGTGGAATAGATCACCTCCGCATTTTCCGCCACGATGGATTCCCTGATATCCGTCACTTCCTCCGGGCGCTCATCGATGAGAAGCACCAGAAGATGGATCTTCGGATATGCCACACTGATCCGCTTTGCGATCTGCTTTAACAGGGTGGTCTTGCCGGCCTTCGGCGGAGATACGATCATTCCTCTCTGTCCCTTACCGATGGGAGAGAACAGATCCACGATCCGAAGTGATACAGGAGCTCCGTTATAATCCAGCCGGATCCGGTCTTCCGGGAAAATGGGGGTAAGCGACTCAAACGGCTTCCGCTTCACGATCTCCGACGGAACCAGTCCATTGACGGATTCAATATAAAGAAGCGCCTGGAATTTCTCATTCGGCTGCATCCTCTTCCGGACAGGACCGGAAATGATATCTCCTGTCTTTAATCCAAACTTGCGGATCTGTGCCGGCGAAACATAGATATCCTTCTCCCCCGGCATATAATTATCGCTTCGGATAAAGCCAAACCCTTCCGCCATCACTTCCAGAATGCCGTTTCCACGATTGCCGGCATCCATCTGAGGATTAAATTCCTGACCGTCGTACTGCTGGTCCTTATCTTCTCTGACATCCGAAGACTCTTCAACGGATTTCGGCACAGGCTCCGCCTGGGGCGGTGCAGGACTTTCCGCCTGCGGCTGTACGGTCCGTTCCTGTCTCTTCGGACCGGTTTGTCCCTGGCGCTGCGGCGCACGTCTTCCCTGCCGTTCAGGATCCTTTTTCTCACGCCGAGGGGATTCCTCCGTCCGAGGAGGTGTCACTTTGGATGTTTCACTCTCGCCTGCGTTCTCTACCGTTTCCAGAGCTGCCGCCTCCCGCTTCTGCTCGATCATTTTATCCACATTCTGCAGAAACTCCACCAGCTCGCTTTTTTTCATCCCTGTGATGCCGCGGATCCCTCGCTCCTCAGCAATCCCTCTTAGTTCCTTGATCGTCTTTTTACTATAATCCATAAAATATCCTCCTGACTGAGTCAGTGCAGTGTCCGAATGAAACCAACTTACACTTACCGGTCTTTGTCTGAACAAACCAGGCATTTCTTCTGTCCCCACGGCGGATCCGGGATCACACTCCAAAGGGGAGGCCTGAAAATCATTCCATTATGCAAGATTTAGCTCATTTTGCTGGAAAATTCGCGGAAATGCGGCAATTTCGACTGAAATTGCTGACAGCTTCGTCACATAAAACAGGTGATCCAGCCTTTATTTCAAAGGCAGAACTGCCGTTTCGGCAACAGTATATCACATCACAGACTAAAAATCATCTTAATTTACAATACTTTTCATACACTTCTTGCTTTTTTTGACACTGTGGGGTATGCTATTACTACTTGTCCCTCTTAACAAAGAGAACACTACGCAGCTACAGGAAGGATTCTCTCGAACATGGACGATTTATTTCTATACAAGATCATCATCCTCTACATGCTGGACCGGATCGATGAATATACTCTTACAAATACACAGTTAGCCAATTTCCTTCAGGCGCACGGATACAAGAACAACTTCAATATGCATGAATCTCTTAGCGGCATGATCGAAAGTGGTTTTATCTCCGTCACTACCATCCGCGATACCCAGCACTATAAGATCACTGATGCCGGCGAGGAGGCGTTGTTTTATTTTGAAAACCGTCTGCCGGATTCCATCAAGAAAGACATTCTGGAATATTTCCGGAAAGAACGGATCAATCTCAAAAAGGAATCCGAGATCTATGCCGACTACTATCCGAATGAAAATGAGGAGTATACAGTAGAATGTGTGATCAAGGAACGAAAAGACACACTTATGGATCTGAAATTCACCGTTCCCACCCGAGGATTGGCCGTCTCCATCTGCGATAACTGGAGAGCCAAAAGCACGGAAGTCTATAATTACCTGATCAACGAGCTCGTCAGCGCAAATCCGGATGCAGAACATACCGATCCGGATACGATGATCGATCCGGAGGGTTCCACCGAATAAAATACAATAAAAAAGGGACATCGTCCCTTTTTTATTGCGAATCTTCCTCTCCGGCTGCCGGATCCAACGTAGAATCCTCCGGTTCCGGTCCCTTCATTTCCGCCTCCATCAGTGCCAGGATCTCCTCCCTTCCCTGCTTCGTAACCGCAGAATAAGGAATGATAGTTACCTTCGATCCGCATCCCAGTGCCGTCCGGATCAGTTTCAACTGCTTATCCTTCTGGCTCCGGTTGATCTTATCCAGCTTTGTAGCGATCACAACAGGCGTAAATCCGTTCGCGGTGACCCACTGATACATCTGCTTATCATTCGCTCCGGGTTCATGCCGGATATCGATCAGAAGAAAGACCAGTTTCAGTGTCGGACTCTTGGTCAGATACCGCTCGATCATCTTGCCCCATTTTGCTTTCTCGGTTTCCGAAACCTTTGCGAAACCATATCCCGGAAGGTCCACAAAATAAAACTCCTGATTGATCCGGTAGAAGTTGATAGTCTGGGTCTTCCCGGGCTGTCCCGAGGTTCGCGCAAGATTCTTCCGGTTCATGAGTCCGTTGATCAATGATGATTTTCCGACGTTTGATTTCCCGGCAAAAGCAAACTCCGGAGCGTCATGCTCCGGAAGTTTACTTGTCACGCCGCATACTGTCTCCAGTTCTGCCTGCCTGATCTTCATATTATGCTTTCCTTTTCGATTCGCCCGCCTGCCGGACTCTGCTTCTGTGAGTCTTCGGCTGACTTCTCTGGGTCACTTCCGGATCCGCGCCATCGGTGATGGTTTCCTTTGTGATAAGACAGCTTTGGATCATGTCATCCGAAGGAATCTCATACATCAGATTCATCATAGCCTTTTCCAGGATCGCACGAAGTCCGCGGGCGCCGGTATTCCGGGCCATGGCTTCCTTCGCGATCTCACGAAGCGCTTCATCGGTAAAATTCAGCTCCACATCATCCAGCTCAAACAGTTTTTGATACTGCTTCGTGATGGCGCTCTTCGGCTTGGTCAGGATGTTGACCAGAGCATCCTCATCCAGCTGATCCAGCGTCACGATCACGGGAACACGTCCGACAAACTCGGGAATGATCCCATATTTTACAAAATCCTGAGGCTGAACTTCCTTGAAGATATCACCGGTATCACCCAGTTTCTTATCCTCGATATCCGCATTGAAACCGATAGATTTCTTACCGATCCGGTTTTCGATCACCTTATCCAATCCGTCAAAAGCACCGCCGCAGATGAACAGGATATTTGTAGTATCGATCTGGATCAGCTCCTGCTGCGGATGCTTCCTTCCTCCCTGAGGCGGAACGGATGCTATGGTTCCCTCAATGATCTTCAGAAGCGCCTGCTGTACACCCTCACCGGAGACGTCCCGGGTGATGGACACATTTTCACTCTTCTTCGTGATCTTATCGATCTCATCGATATACACGATGCCCTTCTCAGCACGCTCAATGTCATACTCCGCTGCCTGAATCAGTTTCAGAAGAATGTTCTCCACATCCTCGCCGACATAGCCGGCTTCCGTCAGCGTCGTTGCATCCGCAATGGCGAAAGGAACATTCAGAAGCTTGGCAAGCGTCTGAGCAAGATAGGTCTTACCGGAACCGGTAGGGCCCGCCATAATGATGTTGCTTTTCTGCAATTCAACATCAAACGTCCGATCGGAAAGGACACGCTTGTAATGGTTATATACCGCCACGGAAAGAGCCTTCTTCGCATCCTCCTGACCGATGACATACTCATCCAAAAATGCCTTGATCTCCTTCGGCTTCAGCAGATTGATCTCTCCGTTGTCCTGATCCTTGGCATTATCATCTTCGATGATCTCCATGCAAATGTCTACACACTCGTCACAGATAAACACGCCCGGACCTGCGATCAGTTTTCTGACCTGATTCTGGGACTTATTGCAGAAAGAGCATCGGACCAATTTATCTTCGTTTCGATTAGCCACGTTTTTCCCCTTTTATTCTATTTCACACGCTGCATACTCAGCCAAAAGGCCTGTCCTGCAGTGTTTTACTTACGATCCGTCACGTATCCTGCGACACCTTACTTGCGATTCGTAACGACCTTATCGATCAGCCCATATTCACAGGCTTCTTCCGCAGTCTTCCAGTTGTCGCGCTCGCAGTCCGCAGCCATCTGTTCAATGGTCTTGCCGCAATTTTCAGCCATGATACGATACAGAGTATTCTTTGTACGCTGAATATGCTCTGCAGCGATCTGCATATCCGTTGCCTGGCCCTGCATACCGCCAAGGGGCTGATGGATCATGATCTCCGCGTTCGGAAGTGCAAATCTTTTCCCTTTTGCACCGCCGGAAAGCAGGAACGCACCCATGCTGGCTGCCATACCAACGCAGATCGTCGAAACATCACATTTGATATAGTTCATGGTGTCATAGATCGCCATACCTGCAGTAACGGAACCACCCGGACTGTTGATATAAAGGTTAATATCCTTTGTCGAATCCTCTGATTCCAAAAACAGCAGCTGAGCCACTACAAGACTTGCGGTATAATCATTTACCTCGTCTCCAAGGAAAATGATCCTCTCCTTCAGAAGTCTCGAATAGATATCATATGCCCGCTCCCCGCGGCTGCTGGTCTCTATGACGGTAGGTACTAACGGCATAATTGTAACCCCTTTCTGTATATAGTTGTTATTCCGGGGCGGTCCCGATCTGTCTGTTCCGTATCTCTCTTCATAGACCGCCTTAGTGCTTCTCCACCCTAAGTGAATCCTTACTTTTCAGACGAAGCATCGTCTGCCTTCTCTTCTTTCGGCTCTACCTCAACCGCATTCTCTGCAAGGAACTTCACCGCCTTACGATTCTTAAGGTCACGGCGAACGGAATCAACTTCCTTCTCACCTACCAGCTCCTTGAATTTCTCAACTTCCATCTGGTATGCTTCAGCCATCTTCTTCATCTCTTCTTCAACCTCTTCTTCGGTCACTTCGAAGTTCTCGGCCTCAGCTACAGCCTCAACCACCAGACTGGACTTAATGCGTGTGATTGCTTCCGGCTTCATCTGCTCCTTCATATCCTCACGTGTCTGCTTTGTGATCTGCAGATACTGATCCAGCTTCAGACCCTGATAGGAAAGACGCATCTCAAAATCTTCCAGGATACGATCCTGCTGAAGAGCGATCATGGGTTCCGGAATCTCCATCTCAGAAAGCTCGATCAGCTTCTCGATGCACTTGCTTTCCTTCTCGCGCTCTGCCTGATCTCTCTTGCGGAGCTCCAATGTCTTCCGCGTATCCTCTTCATACTCAGCAAAGGTATCAAATGCAGATACATCGCCTGCAAATTCATCATCCAGCTCCGGAAGCTGTGTCTCGGTGATGCTGAGAAGCTTCACCTTGAAGACAGCCGGCTTACCTGCCAGATTCGCTGCCTGGTAATTCTCCGGGAACGTAACATTTACATCGAACTCATCGCCCACATTCTTGCCGACGATCTGATCCTCGAAGGTATCGATGAAGGAATGAGAACCAAGCTTCAGAGAATAATCCTCACCCTTTCCGCCTTCAAATGCAACATCGTCTACGAAGCCTTCAAAGTTGATCTTTACATCATCATCCAGCTTTGCGGGGCGGTCGGTCACATCTACCTTGCGGCCGTTCTCCTTACGTGTTTTCTCGATCTCGGCCTTTACCTCTTCATCGGTAACGGTGACATCGATCTTCTCCACCTCAAGTCCTTTATACTCTCCCAGCTTTACTTCCGGACGGGTAGCTACTTTTGCCACATAGATAAAATCCTTGCCCTTCTCGATCTGCGTTACGGAGATTTCCGGGCGGGACACGATATCCAGATCGCAATTCTCAACCTCTTCCGGATATGTCTTGTTGATCAGGTCGTTGGCAGCATCCTCATAGAAAACCTCCGGGCCATACATCTTTTCGATATATGCCATGGGAACATGTCCTTTACGGAAACCGGCCATCTGGAACTTGCCCTTGCTCTTGTTGTACGCCGTCTTCAGCGCAGCCACAAAATCCTCTGCAGGTACTGTGATAGTCAGTTCTGCCATACTGCCTTCCAGCTTCTCAACTGATAAACTCATTTCTTGCATCCTCCTAATATTCTTGCGTTCTGTCCGGGACTCTGATCTATGTTACGAGTCCCCCGGCATACGCTAAAACTCGTAATATGAAATAGGCATTTGCCCACTAACCACGAAATTATAGCACACAAGTCAAGGGAAGTCTACTTCTTTTTATTTGCCTCTCCGGAATCAAATATGATAACGCTTTCTCAGGCATTAACGGTACTTTGACAGTTGAATAAATCGAAAACCCTCACGAACCGCCAAATGGC
>CAMPAX010000065.1 GCA_946633495.1 uncultured Lachnospiraceae bacterium
TTTTAGCTGTTATACCTTATATACAGATGGCAGAGAAAAAATGTTGCAGATATTATAAATTTTTTTTGAAGAAATTCCAGTATAGCGTCTCTCAAATAACCGGACGTTATACCAGATCCGGATTTTTCGTATGCATTCGGATCATTTTATGATCTCCTCCGCCAGTGTAAGCGCTGCCTCCTCACTGATTCCCTGCTCTGAATACAGGGAATAAGAATATTCACTGTCTGTCCACAGGATCAGATGAAATGTACTGCCCTCTCCCGAAAGACTAACCCGGATCCCGCCCACGTCCGCTGTCTTCTTCGTTGTATATTCCATATAAACTCCCGAGTTATCCTCTTTGCCCTTCGATTTCCGGAAGGAGAGGTCCCCCTTTGCTCCGCGGAAAAGCTCTTCTGCAATGGTGCCCGTGATCAGCAGATACTTTCTTTCCGTTGCCTGAAACGGAAGAGCGGTAAGCTCTTTTACCGGGAAGCCTGCAGCCTTCTCCAATTCCTGGGCGGAAGAATACTCCGCCATCTGATACATTCCGGGGAACTGATCCTCGGTGCCTCCGGTCATCGTTCCTCCGGTTACGGTCGGAGTCTCGGTTCCGGTCACGATTCCGGGGATCTCGGTCCCGCCGGTCACCTCCGTATCCTGCACCACGGTCCTCCCGCTCCAGGGTTTTGCGATAGCCAGGATCAGGGCTGCCGCTGCCGCCATACCGATCACCGGAAGGAGGATCCTCAGCGTCTTCTTTCTTTTCTTTTTTGCAAAATGATGATCTGCATGGGAAAGAATACGGCTTTTCATCTCGTCCGACATTTCCACATGATCCATGATCTCATTATATTTAGCCAAAGTCATATTCCTCCTTTAAGATTTCTTTCAGGCTTTCTCTGGCCCGTTTCAGATCGGAGCGGATCGTTGCTTCCTTTCTCCCCAGGATTTCCGCGATTTCCGCAGTCTTAAAACCTTCCTGATAAAAGAGGTGGATAACCTCCCGCTGTGTTTCCGGAAGACTCTTTACCGCTTCCCAGACAAACGCGAGATCCTCCCGCTCCTCCGACACCAGCTCCTCATTCAGCTCGTCTGTATTCCTGCGCTTGTTATACTCGATCCGGTTCTTTGCCACATTTGCCGCAGCCGTCATAAGATACGCTTTCTCGTGGGCTGCATTCTCAAACACGGGATCCGCCTCCATAACGCGGATCAGCGTATCCTGAAGCACATCCTCCGCATCCGCCATATTGTGCACATAGGAGTAGGCCAGCCGAAGGATGGCATTTCCATAATCCCTGAGGAGATGCTCTGCAAGCTGTTCCCTCGATTCCGCCCCGGCTTTTTTCTTTTCAGCGTCCTGTATCCATCCGGCGCTCCTCACCGAATCCGCCTTAAGTGCCCGTCCCGGATTCGCATTAAGTATCTTTTCCGGATCCGCCTTAAATATCCGTCCCGGATCCGCCTTAAATATCCGTCCCAAATTCAGTTGATAAAAAAGTCTTCGGATGAATCCCCGAAATGCCGGCAGCCTGCAACCTGTCCCTTGATCTAATAAAGCCAGATGCATTTCCCCCTCCTGTTATATATACATTTGAACTACGGAAAATGTTGCACTGCATTTTCCGATTCTTCGTTTTTCTTCGATTTTTTTCCTTTTTTTTCGAAGTCCGGCCTCTTACGATGATCCGGTCCAGGGTCCGGTCATTGCAGCTTCCTCAGCCGATATCCCATCCCCCAGACGGTTTCGATATAATCAAAATCGTCCTTCTTCGCGAGCTTCTTCCGAAGGTTGCTCATGTGGACCTTCAGAGACTGATCCTCAGGAAAATACTCTTCATTCCAGACACTTTCATAGAGGTTCGCTTTTGAGAAAAGCTTTGTGGGGTGGGACAGAAGAAGCACCAGGATATCATATTCCCGTGCTGTAAGAGGAAGCTCCTCACCCCCGACGGTGACAGACAGGTTCTCCTGATCGATGACGATCTTTCCGTAGGTGAGTTTCTTCTCGCCGCGGCTTTTCCCGTCATTTTCCGTCCCCTGTCTCCTGTCTCCCCCAGTCTTCTCTCCACCGGCAGTTTGCCCATGGCCGGACAGTCCTTTTCCGCCGTCATGCGCCTCTCCCTTTTCAGGGGACCGGAGCCGGATCTGACAGCGACGGGCCACAGCCTCGATCCGTACCAGAACATCCGGCAGTTCAAAGGGTTTGATGATATAATCATCCGCTCCCGCCCGCATCATGGATAGTCTTCGGTCCAGTGCGGATACCGCGGAAATGACAATGACCGGGATGTCCGTTACTGCACGGAATTTCGGCAGCAGCTCATCTCCGGAAAAACCGGGAAGCATCATGTCCAAAAGCACCATGCCGTAATCCTCAGTGTGTGCTTTCAGTTCATTTAACCCTCCGACACCGTCATACTTCTGAACCGTCTCGTACCCATTCTTCTCCAAATACGTTGCAAGAAGCTGTGCAATCTCCTTATCATCTTCTATGATCAGCAGTTTCATCTGTCACTTCCTTTATTGCCGGCATCACTACCTCTGTCTCAAATACTCCGTTTTGTATATCTCCGCGTAATTCAAAATGCATGACATCCGCAAGCTCCTTACAGATGTAAAGTCCAAGTCCGGTACCGGGTCCTGTACGTCCCTCCGCACGGTAGAAGGGTTCATACATTTGCGCAGGATCGATCCTCAGATTTTCATCGATATCATTTCGCATAACCAGTCTGATCTTCGGCCCAAGTGCACCGCCGGATACACCGTTCTTTCCCGATCCCGCGGTTCCCGCCCGCTCGACACGGATCTCCAGGAAGCTCTTCGCATATTTCTCTGCATTTGAGAAAAGATTCTCCAGGATCCGTTCCAGATAATGCCGGTCTGCCCGGATCAGCATCTGCTCTTCAGGCACTTCGATCCGCATATCGATCTTACGATCCTGCATCCGGTCATATTGGCTGAGCAGCACTTCGGAAAGCACCGTATCAAATCGCACTGCTTCCAGCGGCAGTTCCTTCCTTGCATCCAGGTAGGTCACTTCAAAAAATTCATCCGACAGCTGATGAAGATACCGCACCCGCTCGGACACGATCTTTAGATAATCCCGAAGCTCCGTAAGATCCTGCTCCGTAAGATCCTGCCTCGCCAAAATCTCCTCCGACATCTGAAGATATCCGTCCGCCGCGGTAAGAGGTGTCCGAAAATCATGGGATACCCCTGCCATGATGGTCCGAACTCTTCTTTCCTCCTCGGCAGAATGAGAGGCCTGCCGCCGAAGATCCGCGATCAGCCGGTTGATCTCCTGCGCCAGACGAACGGTAGACGCACCAAAGGAAGCAACCTTGATCGGCTGCTCCCTGTCAGTAGTTCTTATTTCATTGATCTGGTCTCTGAACGCCTTCATTTCCGCCCGCATCCGAATGCTCCCGATCAGCAGGATCAGGGCAAGGACCGCGAATACGGCTGCGGCGATCAGAATGGCCATCGTCAGACCGTCCATAATGGATACCTCGTAGGTTAATAGTCTTTCTTCTCATATATCATATAGGAAATGACGAACCACAGCAAGACCTCAACTGCAAATCCGATCACAACCTTCAGCACCAGGCTGCTGTCAACGGGCTGTGCCAGGAGGACACCCTGCTGGGAAAGGCAGACCGTATTCATGATCGTATTTGTTGTATTGGCCGTCACCAGATCCGCCCCTCCTTCCATCAGATCCTGGCCGGTTATGGCCGAAACAACGATCATCCCGAGACTCTCTATTACGAGCCGCACATAGACCAGCACCGGCCCGGCCATACTCCTCACGCAAAGGGTAAGAAGCGTACCGAAGCAGGTCATTCGGAGGATCGTCAGAAAAAAGAGCGGTTCCCGCGACAGTACTTCTGAAATTCCTTCGCTGTTGATCCCACAGGCGACGGCAAGTCCCACCAGATGCGGAAGATACACGACCAGAGAGATCGGAAGCGCGATGGAGAAGCATTTGGATAAAATGATCCTGAGAGAGCTGTTCCCTGCCATCACCTCATACATACAGGTCCGGTGGTGGAAACCTCGTCCGGTGATATACGCCGCCATCAGTGCCACCATCATCCCCAGTATTGCAAAGATATCGAAGGTTCCCATGGAGAAGGACTGCGCAGAATGTGCCTTCGTATCATTTATAAATGGTACCACGCTCATCATCAACGTGATGAAGAACACACATACCCAGAATCCGGTGATCCTTTTCGTGCGGAAGAGTTCCGCTTTCATCAGTTTTCCCATAGCTCTGTCCTCTTGTTTTATTTTCTATATTTTCACGATCCGGTCCCGGATCTGTTATGGGTTACTTTCGACAGGTAGTATTCCTCCAGACTGTCACTGGTCTCGGCAAACCGGAGGATGGTAAAGCCCGCATCCGTGATGGTCCGCGAAACCTGCTCCGGATGGTCTATATATTCGTAGAGCCGAACCTCTCCTGTTTCCATCACCTTATAATCCTGAACCATGAGCTTCTTCTCCAGTGTTGCCACCATCTCCTCCAGCCGATCCGTCCGGATGGAGATATAGCTTCTGGAATGATACATCAGCTCTTCTCTGGAGAGGGATTCCACGATCCGGCCCTCGTTGATGATAATATAATCCGTGCAAAGTTCGGACAGCTCTGCCAGAAGATGACTGGAAATGATGATGGTCTTTCCTTCCTTCTCACAGAGTTCCCGTAAAATGTGCCGCACCTCTACGATTCCCTCCGGATCCAGTCCGTTCACCGGTTCATCCAGCACGAGGACCTCCGGATCCGGGAGAAGCGCCATGGCGATTCCCAGCCGCTGCTTCATTCCCAGAGAGAATTTTTTCGCCGGCTTCTTGCCCGTATCCCCAAGCCCCACATATTCCAGGAGGCTTTGGCAGCGTGAATCATCCGCTACGCCCCGCACCCGCCGGACATACTCCATGTTTTCCCGGGCGGTGAGGGATCCGTCGAGGATGGGATTCTCGATCATGAAACTGAGCCGATCTCGATTCTTATCCAGTCTGTCCCTCGATTCAAACAAGAAAAGTTCCCCATCCGTCGGATGCACAAGTCCGCCGATGATCTTCATGATCGTCGTCTTGCCCGCACCGTTTGGTCCGATCAACCCTACGATATGTCCCTTCTCCACCGAGAAGGATACCTGTTCCAATGCCGGTTTTTTGTTATAGACCTTACGGATCTCTTTTAGTTCGATCACCTTCATCTTCTTGCCCTTTCTATATATCTGATCCCGTTATTTACAGAGATGTCCTGTCTTCTATGAACATTTTACTATGGCATGGTTAAGAAAAAGTAAAGATGCTGCAGGTTTTTCCCGCAGCATCCTTTCAGGTTTCTTTATCTTTCTGTTTCTTCTTTTGTTTTGCTTCGTCTTAGGTTAGAGGGATCGTCTGATCCGCAGCCTGTGAGTGCCGTAACTTCCAAAACGGTCATAAGCGCCAGGCTGACACTCGAACGCCCCGGCCCTCTGTAAACCTGTTCGTCCGTGTATCGTACACGCTGCCTGTCACCCGCAGGGGAAATCCCTTTCTTCCCGACATCTTAATATTCATCCAGGAAATGATGACGGACCCCTTTCTTTTTATATGCGATCACCGTATCCACATTTACATTTTCCACACTCCTGAAAATGTTGGATTCGATATAGGGATTCTCCTTCTTTAACGCGGCGATCAGCTTCTTCGTCTCTAACCGTTTCGATGACGTTGTACCGTCGTCATGGCACGTCGAACAGGTATCCGTAAAGTGACACGCACACTGCAGGAAATGCAGTTCATTGTAATCCCGCCATGCACAGATATCCTGCTCCCTTACCAGATACAGCGGACGTATCAGCTCCATCCCCTCAAAATTCGTACTGTGAAGCTTCGGCATCATGGTCTGGATCTGCGCTCCGTGCAGCATCCCCATCAGGATGGTCTCGATCACATCATCATAGTGATGCCCGAGCGCGATCTTATTGCACCCAAGTGCTTTTGCCCTGCTGTAAAGATAGCCTCTTCGCATTCTTGCGCAGATATAGCAGGGACTCTTCTCTATGGTATCCACCGCATCAAAGATATCGCTCTCGAATACGGTGATGGGGATCCCAAGGGCCTTCGCATTGCTCTCGATCAGCTGTCGGTTGTCCGCGTTATACCCCGGGTCCATTACCAGAAATGTCAGCTCAAAGTTACAGTGTTTATGCCTCTGGATCTCCTGAAAAAGCTTTGCCATGAGCATCGAATCTTTTCCGCCGGAGATGCAGACTGCGATATGATCCCCTTCCTCGATCAGACGGTACAGCTTACAGGCCTTTGCAAATGGGGAAAAAAGCTGCTTATGAAACTTCTTCCGTATGCTTTCTTCCGCGATCCTCTGCTTATCTTCTCTGTCTTTTTCGTCAGCAGTGACTGACCGGACATATCCGATATAACCGCCTTCCAGACTGAAACATTCCGGATGTTCCGGGAAATCCGCTTCCTCGAAGTCCCTTGTCCTGCGCCCGATCTCACAGTAGAATACAAGTTTTTTCTCTTTCGGCAGCTCCGCGATCTTTCTCTTCTCTTCCTCACCGGCTTCCGGATCCAATGCCAGAGCCCCCGGGATCATGCCATACATCCTAAGTCCCTCGTCCCGGACATCGATCAGAAGATAAGAATCCTTCTGCCATTTTTTCATCTCTTCGCAGGTTATTTCCTTCATTGTTCCTCCTCCGTGTCCATGGGAAGAAGATATTTTAAAAGCTCCTCGCCCACTGCAAAAGCAGGCATTATTCTATCATGCCTTTGGATTATTTGTAAAGCCATGACAAAAATGCAGGAGCCGCTTTCGGCTCCCGCATATGATCATATAGTTCAGCATAAAGTTCCGTCCGATGCCTCAGAACGGCATGTTATCCGGCTCCTCCGTATCCTCTACTTCCATCTTATTTCCGCTGAAATACACTTCCTCCGGGAAGTTGTAGCTGAACCCTTCCTTCTCAGCGGTAAGAAGATCCTTATCGAAGATCAGGAAATCCGCATCCTTTCCAACCTCGATGGAGCCCTTGGAAGCCTCGATACCGAGCTGCTTTGCTCCATTGATGGTATAACCGAGTATCATTTCCTCGATACTCATTCGTTCGTCTAAAGGCGGATTTGCCACGACGGTACGATGATAATCGGCCTGTCTTGTCTTTTCCGTGATCTGACGTGTCATTCCGACTTCCATGCCGAGATATGGATTCCATTCCGTAAAGTAGCCATAGAAAACCTCATCGCTGGACCAGGTAACGATGGCGCCGGTATCCCAGACGGTTTTGCAGCGATACATCTTGGCTGCACGTTCATCCCCGATCAGAACACGCCATGTCTCGTACGGATTGCCGACCATATTTCCGCAGTGCCACCACGGTGAATAATTGGCGAATACCCCAAGCTCGGCGAAACGTCCCAGATCCGCATCATCCTGAATCTCCAAATGAGCACAGGTAACCTTTACACGATAACGGTCTCCAAGCTCCTTCTTTACGATCTCCACAGCATCCAGGACATTGCGGGATGCCTGTTCGCCAACCGTATGTAAATGCAGATCCATCCCCTCTTCATTCAATATTCTGAGAATTTTTACGAGCTGATCGACGCTTTGTGAGGTCACCCCCGTGACACCGGTATCTGCGTAAGGCGTTACCAGTGCAGCCGTTTCGATCTTCAAGGTTCCGTCCATGAAGAGCTTTAACGTGTGGACCTTCAGGTGCTCCGTGTTATATTCTCTGTTGAAGCGCCGCAGTTCCTCGGCAAAATAATCCAGTCTCTTCGGATCCGTGACGCAGTAGCATCCGTCAATATAGATGGGAAGCTTTCCCTGCCTGTCCATCTCACAAAGACACGCATAGACCCGTTCGTGAATATCATATTGCTCCGGGAATCCGGAATCGAAAACCGCGCACACGCCTGCCTCCTTGGAGAACTCGATCCAGCGTGTGACCGCAGCTTCGATCATTTCATCTGTCAGCTCATCTTTTAAATGATCAAAAAGGAAGCGCATCTGCAGAGACTCAAATATATTTCCGGTGACATGCCCGTCCTTCCGAACAAAATAACTAAGTCCGGTGACAACATCCGGCGTCTCATCCGTGACCCCATGCTTTGCAAGCAGCTTCGAATTCACCCAGATGCTATGATTCTCTCCTTCCATGATCAGAAGCTCGCTGTCCGGACAGACCTTGTCAAGATCCTCCTTAACGATTTCCTCACCCTTCAGATACGCACGTTCCAAAATAAATCTGTATCTTTCCTGACCCGGATTCTCTTTAATATAATCCTCTATAAAAGCCAGTACTTCTTCTTTCCCTTCACACTCGATCCGCTCGCCCATTTCCGTGTATTCAAAACCTACACTCATAGTCACATGGACATGACTGTCAATGATGCCGGGCATGACAAACTTCCCGCCCAGATCCGTAGTCTCCCCCTCATAATCCGAAAGACCACTCTCATCCCCCACATACACAAATTTCCCATCCTTCACCACGATGGCGGTAGCTTGAAGATTGTCGGTATTCGATGTGAACACCTTCGCGTTTTTCATGATCCGATCTGCCTTCATCTTTTGTTTCCCCCCTTCCAAATCAGATTCCAAATCAGATTTACACCCAACAATAATATTATATTAGACACACAGGCAAATACGCAATATATTTTTCGGGATCCGGTGGCTATCGCCTTAAATATTCGCCGTTTCTTACATTGCCCGATTGATCATATTCGTAGCCGAGGTGAACCTGCCTCCTCTGGATCTTCCGTCATAGTCATTGCTTAACAGATCAAAGCCGGTCTGCTCTCCCAGAATGATCCCGGCTGCATGATCCAGAACTCCGTTATTCTTCAACATGGTAAAACTGAGATGAACATTCAGGAAATCTCATCATTATTCCCCCTTGGCCAGGGCAAAAACCTGATCAAAGGTTTCTCCCGGCAGCTTCGCAAAATACCAGCCAAGTCCGTCATAGCCTACATATCCTCCGGTAAAAAGGCGAAGCAGGATCACCGTTCCATCCTTCATTTGAAGTGTAAGATGGGCCTGTTCCGTATTGTAGATATCATTCTTCGTATCTTCTTTAAACGGAGTGAACATATCCACAAACCCTGCCTGATCCACTTCCGAAAGAAACTTACTCCAGAGTTCGGGTGAAATGGCTGCTTCCTCCTGCGCCTTCCCCCCCATATTCCAGGATGCATGGGATACCCATCGGATCTTTTCCACGTTTTCGGAAATATGCAGCCGGTCCTCGAAGAGTTCTTTTCCTTTCGCAAGGGTGATTCCGTTCAGCCTTTCCAGAAAAATGATCGTACTTCCTCCGCCCATTTCCTCCGGAGTTTCCACCTCATAACAAAGCCGGAATTCCGGATCGTACCCCTTTACGGTATAGATCTTAAATCCGTTCACGGTGCCGGCAAGCTCCTCCTCATATGCAGAAGGATCCGACCACTCATCAATCCCACCGTTTGCGACGCCCACACATTCTCCCATAAGCTCTTTGATCTTTTGGGCTTCCTCCCCTTCATAAGCGTAGGTATAGGTATATATTCCCCCATGATAGACCACCAAAGCGATCATGTCTGATGTACCGTAATCCTCCTTCGGATCATACAAGACAGCCGGTATCGTCACGGTTTCCCCTGTTTCATCCGATATATCTCCATGCATATTACTTCCCCCGGAAGGAGCGCCTGGATCATTCGGGCCTTTTTTCCCGGAATTACGCAGCATAAACCCGATGGTCACTCCCGCTGCAAGCAGGAGTCCGGCAGCGATGGCAGCCCATTTCCACCATTTTCCTTTGCGAACCATGTTCTTTTCTTCCGTGTTTTCTTCCGTATTTTCTTCCGTATTTTTCTCCGCACCTTTGCTGCCCGTGGCGGTCTCATCCTTATACTCTGCCGGTTTTCTGTCAGTTCCCGATCCCTTTTTATCATCAGAGGAATCCGTCTCATACTCTGCCGCCTCAAGGATATACGCTTCATTGATCTCGCCCAGTGCATCCAGAAATTCATCGCCTCTCATATCCAATACCCCTCCTTTTCCAGAAATGTACGGAGTTCCTCCCGCATTCTGTGAAGCATGGTATCCGCCTTTGCCCGGGAAATGCCGAAGCTTCTGCAGATATCCGATACAGGATCCATGTACCAGTAACGACGCACAAATACCTTTCGTTTCTCCGGAGAACAGCTTTCCAGCCATCCATCGATGAGCCTGCCAAGTTCCTTCGCCTCTGCTTTTTCCTCCGCATTTTCGTGCCCGGCGATACATTCCTCCATTTCCCGGGTCAGCTCCACAAAATCAGCCGCACGCTTTCCTGCCTCTTTCTTCCTGCACCGATCGATGGCAAGATGGCGTGTGATACGCCCAAGGAAGGAAAAAAGATAGTCTCTCGGTGTATGCGGCGGAATATTGTTCCAGGCGTAAAGACAGGTATCCGCTTCACACTCCTCCGCATCCTCATGGTCGTGCAGAATATGATCCGCGATCCGCAGGAGTCTTTTACCGTATTTTTGTCTTGTTTCTTTGATGGCAGATTCATCCCTGGCCAGGTAGAGATCTACGATTTTGGAGTCGTCCATTTTCCCCTCCGATCTGGGTATGACATCGCAGGCGTTCATCACCTGCCCGACACAGTCTTCGGATCAGCATCATCAGCGCCTTCACCCTATACAGCGTATTCTAACACCAAAATCTTACACTTCGGAGAAAAAATATGTAGCCTGAATTAGATCAGGTAGAGGCATTAGGCTAGTGCCATTAAA
>CAMPAX010000066.1 GCA_946633495.1 uncultured Lachnospiraceae bacterium
TTCAGGCGCACCATGGCGCGGCGCAATGTGGCCTCCGCCGAGTAATACTCCTGCAGGCTGCGCTTCTGCAGCATGATCTCCTTTGCTTCCTCCGCACGGGCACGGGCACGCGCTGCGTTGATCTCCTCCGGACGTTCTGCCGTATTGACCAGCACAAGAACATCACCATCCTCGATCCGGACCATTCCTTCGGATACGGATGCCGAGTATTGCTTCGGATCGTCGGGGATACGATACTTCATAATCCCCGGAACCGTGGCGATCACCAGATTCCGGTGATGTGCCTGAATTCCGTAAGCCCCGTCGGCCGTCGGTATGATGAGGGACACAAGATCCCCTTCGAAGAAGGGGCTGTCCGCTTCATAGATCCTGGCTTTGAAAACGTTCATCTGTGTATTCCTCTCCTATACAGTATCCTCATCAGCTCATCGTGATCCGGTTTCCTCCACACCGTATCGATCCGGTTCATAGCAGGCTTAAGGTTTAAAGCGCATCTTTTTCTCACGCCGTTTCCTCCCCCACTGCACAGCCGCTTCCTCACGGTGTTTCGGGTATTCTTACAGCGTTTCCGCCTTCTTCACCGCATCCTCCACGGTACCTACGTTAAAGAAGGCCGCCTCCGGATATGCATCGTACTTTCCGGAAAGAAGCTCCGAGAATCCACGGATGGTCTCATGTAAAGGCACGAAGACACCCGGATTTCCGGTGAATTTTTCCGCCACGAACATGGGCTGGGACAGGAACCGGATGATCTTTCTGGCCCGGTTCACCACCTTCTTATCCTGATCGGACAGCTCTTCCATACCCAGGATCGCGATGATATCCTGCAATTCGTTGTATTTCTGCAGATACTCCTGCACGGTACGGGCCACGCGATAATGCTCTTCTCCTACCACATCCGCTTCCAGAATTCGGGAAGTGGATTCCAGCGGATCCACGGCGGGATAGATTCCCTGCTCCGCAATCTTTCTGCTGAGAACCGTAGTTGCATCCAGATGAGAAAATGTAGTCGCCGGTGCCGGATCCGTCAGGTCATCCGCCGGCACGTAAACCGCCTGTACCGAAGTGACTGACCCGCTGCCGGTAGATGTGATACGCTCCTGCAGCTCACCCATTTCGCTTGCCAGAGTGGGCTGATAGCCAACTGCCGACGGCATACGCCCAAGCAGTGTGGAAACCTCCGACCCTGCCTGCACAAAACGGAAGATATTATCGATAAAGAGCAGTACATCCCGGCTCTCCATATCCCGGAAATACTCCGCCATGGTAAGCCCTGTCAGCGCCACACGCATACGGACGCCGGGAGATTCATTCATCTGTCCGAAGACCATGGCCGTTTTGTCGATGGTCCCGCTCTCCTTCATTTCATTCCAAAGATCGTTGCCCTCACGGCTCCGCTCACCAACGCCGGTGAAAATGGAATATCCGCCGTGTTCCATGGCTACGTTATGGATCAGCTCCTGGATCAGGACGGTCTTTCCCACGCCCGCACCGCCGAAGAGGCCGATCTTTCCGCCCTTGGCATAGGGCTCCAGCAAGTCGATGACCTTGATCCCTGTCTCAAGGATCTCCACAGAGGGTTTCTGCTCGTCAAACCCCGGTGCTTTCCGGTGGATGGGCCAGCGTTCTGTCTTCTTCGGGATGGGCTTCCCACCGTCTATGGGCTGTCCCAGGACGTTAAACATACGTCCGATGGTGGCTTCTCCTACGGGAACACGGATACCGCTGCCCAGAGCCCGTACTTCCATATCCCTTGCCAGTCCTTCACTCTGGGACAAAATGATGCAGCGCACCTCATTTCCACCCAGCAGCTGGGCCACTTCCATATATCGGATCTTTCCGTTTACCTGTACCGTAAGCGCCTCTCTGAGCCGTGGCAGCTCTCCCTCCGGGAAAGCACAGTCAACCACCGGTCCGGAGACCTGGACGATCTTACCCTTCTTCATATCACTACTCATCCCTTCTCATTTGTTCCGCTCTCTGCCGTTCACGTTTCTTCCGCTGGGCCTTGGCGCCTGCCGCCACCTCCGTGATCTCCTGGGTGATGGCCGCCTGCCGCACCCGGTTATATTCCACGGACAAAGTCCCCAGCAGCTCGTCCGCATTGTCATTTGCGGATTTCATGGCGTTCATTCGGGCGCTCTGTTCACTGCAGAAGCTCTCCACCAGCGCGCCGTAGATGTACCCGGCGATATAACTCGGAACGATGTTCTCCAGAGCTGCGGTAACATTCGGAACAAATTCATATTCTTTCCGATATTCGCCTTCCACTTCCTCTTTCTTTCCGAACCGTCCGCGCTCGAAAGGCAGCAGCTGGACCTTCCGGACCATGGCCAGTCCGCCCTTCTCCATTCGGCTGAAAATGATCCGGATCTCATCACATTTTCCCGTATTATACAGATTCAAAAGTACATTGCTGATCTCCCTCGCCCGCCGGAATGTGGGATTCTGGGCGGTATAAAGGAACGACCGCTCGATGGGGATATTTCGCCGCATAAAATACTGCCGGCCGTACTCCCCCACCACGTAAAGCAGGACTTTCTTGTGCCTGCGGATCTCTTCCTCCGCCTGCTTCAGCACGTTGTGATTATACGCACCCGCCAGACCCTTATCCGCCGTGATAACAAGATAGGTGTAGGTTTCCGCCGGCTTCCGTCCGGTCTCCGGGTAGAAATAATGGCTGTTCACGTCATCCCGCCGCTGGAAGATCCGCTTCATTTCCGACTCCTGCAGTCGGAAATAAGGAAGCGTCTTCTCAAGCTCCGCCCTCGCCTTCGTCAGCTTTGTGGAAGCTATGAGATACATGGCGTTGGTGATCTTCTGCGTATTCCGTACGCTCTCGATTCGGTTTTTGATTTCCTTTGTATTCGCCATAATTTTCCGTTTCTTCCATACAGGTACAACGAATCATGATTACCAGGCACTGCCTTACGGGCATCTTTTCTTCCGCCTCAGTCAGCAGCCGGGAAATGCCCTTCCCCTGCACCTTACCATCAGGACAGCATTACTTTGCTAAATATGCCTCCGCGAATTTTTCCGCCACGCGGATGATCTCTTCCTTCACATCATCCTGCAGCGTACCGGAGGACTCGATCCCGTCGCAGAGCCCGGCTTCCTCCGTCCGAAAATAATCCAGGAGCCGCGCGCGGTAGGTCAGCAGTTCCTCCGTGGGGATCTGTTCCATGGTGTGAGCCGTGGCTGCCACCAGGATGATCACCTGCTCATACATTTTAAAGGGCGCACCCTGCGGCTGCCGGAGCAGCTGCATCAGGCCCTGCCCGTACTGGAGCTGCCTTTTTGTGGTTTCATCCAGATCACTGGAAAACTGCGTAAAAACTTCCATCTCGCGGTACTGCGCCAGATCCAGCCGGATTCCTCCGGCGGCTTTTTTCATGGCTTTTTTCTGCGCCGCGCCACCCACACGGGATACGGATAGACCTACATTTACGGCAGGCCGCTGTCCGGCAAAGAACAGATCGCTTTCCAGGAAGATCTGCCCGTCCGTGATGGAAATGATATTCGTCGGGATATACGCCGACACATCGCCGGCCTGGGTCTCCACGATGGGAAGTGCCGTCATGGAACCGCCGCCCTTTCTTGCCGAGAGGTGCGCCGACCGCTCCAGAAGGCGGGAATGCAGGTAGAATACATCGCCGGGGTAGGCCTCCCGCCCGGGGGAACGCTCCAGCAGCAGAGACAACGCGCGATAGGCGATTGCATGCTTCGACAGATCATCATATACGATCAGCACGTCCTTGCCGTTCTGCATGAAATATTCACCCAATGCAGTTCCGGCGTAGGGTGCGATATACTGAAGCGGTGCCGGATCACTGGCTGTTGCAGACACAACGATGGTATAGTCCATCGCTTTATGCTTCTTCAGGGTATTTACCAAATGTGCCACCGAGCTTGCTTTCTGTCCGATGGCCACGTAGATACAGATCACTCCATTTCCCTTCTGGTTCAGGATCGTATCCATGGCGATGGAGGTTTTACCTGTCTGGCGGTCACCGATGATCAGCTCACGCTGTCCGCGACCGATGGGGAACATGGAATCTATGGAAAGCAGTCCGGTACTCATGGGTTCGCACACCGGCTGACGGTCAATGATCCCAGGAGCGGGACTTTCGATCTCCCGATAGTCTTCCGCCGGAATCTCGCCAAGTCCGTCGATGGGGCTGCCCAGGGCATCCACCACGCGGCCGAGATATGCCTCACTCACCGGAATTCCGGCCGTCCGCTTCGTTCGCCGTACGATACTTCCCTCAGAGATCTCTTCATCATCTCCAAACAGCACGATTCCGATCTCACCCTTCCTGAGATCCTGAACCATACCGCGGACTCCGGACTCAAAAAGCACGATCTCTCCGTAAACCACGGATTCCAGACCCGTGGCGATGACGATGCCGTCACCGACACTCCGAACCCGTCCTTCCTGCACCGGAATCGCTTCCAGTGTCCAGCTGTCCAAAGACGATTTGATGAGAGAGATCAGATTCTTCGTCTGATTCTTCCTGCCCAGCTTTGCCTGATTGATCTCATCGACCCGGTCCTTCAGCTGCTGCAGTCTCCCTTCAGGTGTCCAGTTATAAACCTCTCCCTCAAAATGAAGGCGGAAGCCGGATTTCAGGGTTTCATCCTTCACCCACTCCAGTTCCACCGAAGTTTCGTATTTTTTCTCCAGAAATGCTTCAAAGCGGACTTTCTGCTCCGGACTCGGAGCCACTCCGGAATAAAGCCGAGCCTTTTTCGGGGGCTCGATTCCCGGAGCTTTCTTAGGATTCTCCATCCGGAACACTCCTTTCCGCTGCCTCTAAAAATGCATCGTAGGTTGTGGATACATCCTCGGAGAGAAGGATCTTCTCTGCCGCCTTCTCCACCATTTCCGTGATCTCCTTGCGGGCACCGTCTACGATCTGTTCGCGTACGGCTTTGGCTTCGTCCCTCGCGTCCGTCACAATCTTGCGGGCATCCTCCTCCGCTTCCTTCTCGCGGGTGCGGCGATACTGCTCCATCTCCTCAGCCGCAGTCTTCTTCTTCGAAGCAATCTCCTGTTCCGCTGCTGCAAGGAGTCCCTCATATTCACTTTTTGCATCCATTGCCTTCTGAAGAACTTCATCTGCTGTGTCCTGACGGATCCGGTACTCTTCTTCCCGCTTCGTCATAAAGTTCTTCACCGGCTTATACAGCAGAAAATAGAGTCCGGCAAAAAGAAGCGTAAAATTCAGAAGATGTAAGCAGATCTGCTGAAAATCTATGTTAAGTGGAATTCCGCTCATTTCCTGTTCCTCCCTAAAGAATTGGTGAGATGTTGTCCCCGGCTCCCCATGTGATGAGATGACCGGATCACTCCGCTGCTTCGCAGCTCTCGTGATCCTGACAACATTCGGGTTCCCGCGCTTTGCGCTTCACCCTCATGGGGGCCTAATTCCCCTGTGATGAGATGACCGGATCACTTCGCTGCTTCGCAGCTCTCGTGATCCTGACAACATTCGGGTTCCCGCGCTTCGCGCTTCACCCTCATGTTGTCTTGGTCCATAAGGTCGAATGGCTTAGCCGGCGAGCCGGCAGCCATTCGACTTTATGTCCCTCATCTCATCACATGACGAAGATGATTAGGATTGCAACGATCAGGGCGTAAATGATGGCGGTCTCGATGAAGACCAGACCAAGCATGAGCGTTGTCCGGATGCTTCCTTCCGCTTCCGGCTGACGAGAGATTCCCTCTGCTGACTTCGCAATGGCGATACCCATGGCTACTGCGCCGGCTGCTGCCGCAAGTCCGACTGCTATGGCTGCCGCCAGAGCCTTGGAACCTGTATCCTCAGCGGGTGCCGTCTCCTCCACTGCCACTGCGTCATTCAATCTGATTCCGCTATTTGTATCTGCCACGGTCTTTGAGACCGATGTCTCCGCTGCCTTTGCTTTATTCTCCTTCGCCTGCACGATGGACGGCCCTGCCAGGACCACACCCAGCATCAGAACGATGGCCACCCCCAGTCCGATGATCAGTTTCTTCAGAGTTGCTTGCTTCATAATAAATCCTCCCATGTCTATGATAATGCAGTTCCCGCTTTGGGCTTCTTTTCTTTCTTCTTCTTCTTCGGTTTCTTCTCGTGTACCTCCGACACCTCACCATAGAAGACTGACGTCAGCATCGTGAGAACGTAAGTCTGGATCAGGGCATGCAATAAGGTGAACAGCACACCCACCACCACCGGAAGCACGAAGCTTAAGGTGATGTAATAATATACCAGCTCCGTCACCAGTGCTCCGGAAAGCAGCGCTCCGAACAGTCGGAAGCTCATGGAGATCGGAAGCGAGAAATCCTTAAAGGTCTTGCCCACGCCCTTCATGCCATTTCCGGCGATACCTCCGGAGAGGATCACAAGGTAGGACAGACACCCCATCATAATGGCACCGTTGATATCCGCAAGCGGTGCAGGCAGTGAGATAGAATGCCCTTTCGTGGTAATGGCCTGCACGCCAAACAGTTCGAAGCAGGTTCCCACGAAAATGTAACTTCCCGCCGCAAAAAGATACATCCCCAAAAATCGGTTCCTGTGAGGGCTGTTCCCTTTGGCCAGATCATCGAAGAATCCAACCCACGATTCGATCAGAAGCTGAAACTTCCCCGGCATCAGCTTAAATCTTGGAATTACAAAGATCCTGATCAGCAGTGCCAGAAACAGCAAAACTCCTGTCACAGAAAAAGCCGAGATCACCGCCGGATTTACATCCGTAAGTCCGAAGAAGGATATTCTGTTTTCCTCATGCAGCACGGCATCCCGCATGGCCACTTTGATCGTTTCATGCTTCTCATACTTTCCCTGAAGCAGGATCGCTCCCGCCAGAAAGACCGAAGCCAAAGCAAGAAAGATCAGGATCATCCGCACTTTCTTCTTTTTATCCACAGGCAAGACTTCCTTTCCCCTTAATTTTTCCATGGAACCGCAGGAGATCCCGTCGTTCCACTCATGCGGCATGTCCCGACAAGGATTTCGGAGTACATCTACGCATACGTTATCATTTTACTCTCCCAAAACGTGAAAATCAATCGTTAGAGAAGAATTCCCGTGAAATAAGAGCGGGACCCGGCTTCATCTTATCCGGGCCACCTTCGTCACCGGCTGAGATACCCGTTCCGGGTGAAGGTGTACTTCACCCCGTCGATCACGTAGGATTTCCCCTTCGCGTACCAGCCGCCCTTCACACCATACCACCAGCCGTTCTTTGTTTTATGCCAGCTGTAGCGTATCGGATCCTTCTGTTCGCCGTTCTTCTCGATCCACCAGCCCTGTACGAATTCATTTGCGGCCATATAACCTTCCGCGTTGAAATAGTACCATTTGCCATCGATCTTCTTCCATGTGTTCCTGTAATACTCACCGCCGCCCAGTCCATACCACCAGCCGGTACGGTTCTTCCGCCAGCCGAGAATGACACGAACGGTGCAGCTTCCCACGATCTCACCCTCACCGGAAGATGCTACCACTCTTACTTTAGCGGTGGTAATGCCCGGCTTTTTGGCTTCCACGAATCCGGATTCATTTACATTTACGATCTCCGGGTCCATTGCTTCCCAGACGATGCTTCCGATCCCGGACAGCCTGGGGAGGATCGTCATGGACAGGCCTGCCCGCTCTCCCACCTTCATCTGCAGTTCGCGGGGGACCACCGTCACAGACGCAGGATCCGTCTCAGTTTCCTCGACTACCGTAAATTTCACCTTCCTCTTCTCTCCGTCTGGAAGGGATGCGGTGATATCGACCGTCCCTGCCCGGAGCATTTCCACCTGACCCTTTTCGCTTACACGTGCGATGCTCGGATCCGAAGAGGTCCAGACCACCGTGCGGTCCTGAGCATCCACCGGCAGAAGTGTATACCTGATCCCGTAGTAGGCGTTGGACAGCACTCCCCACATATCCTTCTCCGGGAAAAGGATCTCGGTCACCTTCGTAGCCTTTGATTTTTCTATAAACCGCGCTGTGTATACACAGTCCTTTGTTGCATAATTTTCGCCATCATCCTCTTCGTCTCCTCGGGAAATGGTACCGTCCGGTCCCTCCCATCCAAGGAAGACATACCCCTCTTTCTTCGGCTGCGGGTACTGCAGTGTGGCAAACCGGTTATAATAATCATACTGATCCGGTTCGCCTTCATTTCTCCAGATGATCTGAATCGGCACATCCTTTGTCTCAGAAAGATGCTGATCTATCCATTCTGTCCGAAGATCGATCCACTGCTTTAAACCACTGATGATCTCTGTATACGTTCTTTCGTCATCCGAAATCCAGACCGTCGAATTTGCTGTCCAGGAATCCTTTGTCTCCGCACAGTATTGATCCAGCAGCCCACCGTCCTTTGTGACGGAGATGAGAAGTTCCTTCAGTTTTGGCCATTCGCCTGCAAGCTCCTCACGAAAAACCGGATCCGACAGCAAGGTCAGTTCCCATTTATCCTCAACCGTGAATCCTTCCTGGGACGGTTCCGCTTCTTTATCCGCATTTACAGTTCCCCAGGCGATATCGAAATCCCAAAGCGGTCCCCAAATGATCTTCCCGGCAACCCCATCCCTATCAGCCTCTTTATAGAAATAAGTGCTTCCGGTGCAGTAGGCATCCCCGTTCGAAGATACCTGCTGGATCAGCCAGTAGTCCGCCGCCGACTTAATGTCCATATATTCCCGGTAACTGATACCGTCCGGACCCTTATGATCCTCGCCGAACATGGCATCCTCCATTTTCTGGACATAGTTTCGGATATAATTCATCTGTTCCGAATTTTCGTAACCGCCGTCCGACGGATCAAAATTGGGCGTATGGTTCGCCAGGATCTCCCCCCTTGACGTCTTAAATGCACTGGGGGAATCTGCGTCCACCTGCTGGCCGTACTGTATCAGGTAGCCTCCGGTGATCGCATCGGCGGCCGTATCCTCTTCCGTAAGTTCATCGAGCTCCAGCCGGTTCTCGCCCACCCGGACCTGTTCCGCAAGATCATAGCTTCCGAGATACTTCCCGTTCATCACCACATCCACCGGAACGCACTGCGGCGTAAATGCGAATCCCATTTTTGTACCCAGCCAGGCAGTCAGACGATCCTTCATTAAGGTTTCATCCACAGCATTTGCAAGAAGGACCCAATGCTTATTCGCCCCGAGGCCGAACAGGTCTTTCTTTTTATCCAGCTTGATCTTGTACGGCTTCTTGTCATATTTCCAGGTGGAATTCCCGCGTCCGCGAATGGTCATGGAAAGGCCGGTAAAGCTTTCCGGTGCAATATCCGGCATATCACTGTACCGGAACCCCTCCGGCACCACGATATCCATGGTCCCGACACAGGCAGTTTTATGATCCCGATCTGAATTCATGGCCTCGATGGTCCCCTGGGACTCATCGATGGTGATGTAGATCACCGGGATGCCGCTTCCCACCTTTGTGTCATCCTTTTCTTCTGTCCGGGTCTCTTTTTGAAGAGCCTTTCGGTTCCGCATGATTTCTTCTGCATGGACCTCCGACACCGGAAGCAGCCAGAGCATACATACCACCGCCGCCAGAAAAACCACCGTACTCCCCAGGACGAATCGGATTCTTGATCTCATATTACACCCTCCTTACCAGCCGCACTTTTATTTTCTTTTCACTTGTCTGCATACGGCCGTTCTGATCGAAATAATATTTCTTTCCGCTAAGCGTCAGCCAACCGGTATGAAGGGTGCCATTCGCTGCAGGATCAAAATAGTAGATATATCCGGCTTTGTCAGGTTGTTCCCCTCACAACCCGAAAGCTCGCCGCTTCAAAAACCGGCTGACAGTGCATCATGCCTCCATAGCTTTCACCAGCTTCACCACCCGGCTGGTTCCCAGTCTGTCTGCCCCAAGTTCCATAAAATGCTCTGCATCATTCAGATCAGCGATACCTCCCGCCGCCTTGATCTTCACTCCGGGGCCCACATGGTTTCGAAAGAGTTCCACATCGGCAAAGGTAGCTCCGCCTGTGGAAAATCCGGTGGAGGTCTTGATGTAATCCGCTCCGGAAGCCGTTACGATCTCACACATTTTGATCTTCTCATCCTCGGACAGAAGACAGGTTTCTATGATCACCTTCAGGATCTTTCCTTCGCACGCCCGGCGGACGGATTCGATCTCTGACCGCACATAATCTGTATCTTTCGCCTTCAGCATACCGATGTTGATCACCATGTCGATCTCATCCGCACCCTTTGCTATGGCATCCTTCGTCTCGAACACCTTCGCCTCGGTGGTCATATTTCCGTTGGGGAAACCGATTACGGTACAGATCCGCATCCGGTCCCCTGCGTAATCCTTTGCCTGCTTCACATAGCACGGCGGGATGCACACCGACGCTGTCTGATAGTGGATGGCGTCATCGATCAATGCGCGGATCTCTTCCCATGTTGCCGTTTGCTGCAGCAGCGTGTGGTCACACGCCGCCAGAATCTTCTTTATGTCCATCATTTCCTCCGTTT
>CAMPAX010000067.1 GCA_946633495.1 uncultured Lachnospiraceae bacterium
CGGGAACACTCACGGCTCTCGTCATTTTTCTGTGAAAAAAGCATACACCCGGTTTTATTCTACCAAATGTATGCTTCCTTCGCAAGAATTGTCCGTGAGTGCTTTGCGTACAGAATTGTCTGTGAGCACTTTTCGTACAGAATTGTCTGTGAGGGGTTAACGTACATATTCGATATGGATCAGACTTCCGTCCATGGCATTCAGATATACAACTCCCACGCCGCCGTTGCTTCCGGCAAAGAAGCCCCAGGTCGGAACGAAGGTTGCTTCCCCGGGCTTATCCGGAGACTCCACCGGCTGGAAGGAGAGGACAGCCGAATCGAACCCCAGCCTGGTTCCGTTGATCTTCGACTCATCAAAGTTCTCCTGAACCTGCACCTTCAGCGCTGCTATTACCTTGTCAAAGGGAAGGATCTCCACATTCTCGGAAAGCTCCTCCTGCAGTTCATAGGAGATCACCAGATTTCCACCGACCACTCCCCTGTCCGTTACATACAGCTGGCCGGTATTATTTCCCGTATCATCGGAGGAAAAGATGGCGAGAGACGAAGAATGTGTCCAGTTACATTGCACTTCATAGCCGTCCACCACGCCCCGTGGCGGTGTGATCATGTTTTCTCCATATAGGGGAGTAGAAAAAAGGAGCTGCACTTTCTGTTCTTCGTCGGATTCACCCTCCATGTCGTAAAACTGAGTCGTGGATATGAACAGATCCTCTCTCGGCATCCGGGCATGGAGCTTCTCTTCCGTAAACTTCTCCGCCATGCTGCAGATCTCCTCATCGCTCTTTACCGATTGATTCGGCTGCCGGAGCATCTGCTTATAGGACTCGTCATAGCTCTCATCAAAGTAAATATTCCCGGCATATGACATGAGGGAGGTCATCTCGGGATCCCCTGTGAGATCCCCCGGATTCTTCGGCCAGAAGGAGATATACTTCACCATCTCCGCCTTCCGGTAAGCGATGAACAGCCGGTAAGGAATCCCGTCCATTTCACCATCGTAAGTATGCCAGAAACGGTCTTCTTCATCTCCCCAGGCGGGAACCGGTCCGATCTTTTGCTTTGTTACCAGACCGCCCTTCACATCCGACTGATCCCCGTTGCTGAATCTCCGGCACTGCACAACGCAATCATCCTCTTCCTCTTCCGTTCCGCCGATGGTGCCTTTGACCGGAACAGCCGTATCCCCGAAGAGATTCTTCACCACTTCTTCCTCGCGGACCATGTCCTCTTTGATCCGGGATACCCGGTAGACATGAAGCCGGTCGGTATCATGCCGGGTATACATGATCCGGACATCCACCGGATGCGTCCCCAGCGTAAATGTATCCTCATAGATCGGCGCGCCGTCTACTCCCTCCTCAGGCGGAAGCTTACCGAAAGTGGTCGAAGTCCCTGTTTCGGTCCCGCCGCCCTCTTCCCCGGTACCTATGGAAGAAGGTTCATCCGTGCCTTCTCTCCTCTCCGATCCTGTGCCGCTGCCACCTTTGTTCTGTCCCGTATCTTCCGAGCTGCCGTTTACTTCAGTCCCTCCGGCTGAGATCCCGCCATAATCCGTAACAGTCTCCGTTTTACTTCCGCACGCCGTAAGGCAGAGCATCACCGAAAGAGTAAGTCCCAGGATCCTGTAATATCTTTTCTTCAAGTCCGTCACCTCCTTTACAGGTCGGTATCATAAACGGAAACCTCCCGCATGTTCTGATCATAGGTTCCCTTTGTCATCCTGCAGGCGTTCTGCAAAAGGCGTCCGTCTGCGCTCCGCTCACGGTGACTGATCCCATGCATTATACAGCGCCTCGATCCAGCTTCCGTCGATGGCATTGATGTATACCTGGCCGATGGGACCGTTGCTCATTGCCTGGAAGCGCCACACCGGTACCAGGCTGATTTCCTCAGGAGTATCCACAGGAGATATGGGATAGTAGATCAGTTCCGCCATGTGAAATTTCAGCTTGGAACCATTCACGTAAGAAACCTCAAACTTATCCTTCACTCCCCGTTGGAAGGAGTCCATCACCTTATCAAAGGGCAGCAGCTGCACATCCTCCGACAACACCTTGTCTACCTCGTAGAAGATATCCAGAGTACAGCCGATCACACCCTGGTCCGTTACACACAGAACGCCCTGATTCAGCATGGAGAATTCCAGCCCCGTATGACCCATATCGTAATCGATCCGGTAACCGTCCAGGACTGCTCCCTCCAGAGTCTTTGAGTTCTCTGCCTCCTCCGAAAGGAAGAGAAGCTCCGTCTTCGTCGGATTTCCGGTTCCCTTTCCTCTTGTCAGCACAAGATCCTGCCGGTCAATCTCCATTCCCAGCACGTCTTTTACAAAGCTCTCCGCCGTATCGATCAGTGCCTCCTCACTCCCCTGGGTCCGGTTGGGCCGATCGCTCATCGCCTTCTGTACCACGGTGTTATTGATCATGGTATAACCGCCCCCGTTCAGGTCGGTCTGCACCTCCATGTACCTGTTGCAGTCCTTTGCACCTATGGGATCCCCAATGATCTTCGGGAAGAGTCCGACTCGGATACCTCCGCCGCTGAATTTTGCAACCAGCAGCTCATAATCCACATCCCGGTAGATGCCTTCATAGACATGATAGAAGGTATCTTCATCCACCCAGCCGGGAACCTTTGTCTTTGCCCACACATTAGCATCACCGCTGATGCTGATCTCAATTGATTTTATCAGATCCATGATCAATTCCGAGTCCCCCTCTTCCAGCGAGAGATCTCTTCTGACCTCCTTCGCGGAATCACCCAGGAGCCTCTGCACGATCTCCTTCTCCTTCTCCGCAGTATACTCTACGGTCTTCATCTGGTAGGAATGGAAATGATCAGCGTCCCGTATCACGGTTTTGATACCAACCTCCACCGGTATTCCATTCAGATCAAAGGTTTTCTCGTAGATCGGTGACCCATCCATCTGCGGTGCCGGAAGTGCCGGAACACTGCTGTTTCCCGAACCCTCTGTCGAATTCCCGGGATCCTCTGCCCCTTCTGTTCCGGCGGTCTCCGAGGATGCCACAGCTGTGGTATTTTTCGATTCCCCGCCGTAATCCGTCACCTTCTCCGCCTCACCTCCGCAGGCTGTAAGGCAAAGCGCAAGGCAAAGAGCTGTCACAACTATCTTTCTTCTCATCGCTAAATCCACTCCTTTATATCCAAAACCGACAGGCATCGCCGTCATAACACATAAGATACAGTTCCACTCCGAATCGCCTGTCATTCCTGCTTCTCTGAACCAGGTAAACTACCTCATGTCAGCCGTGTAGAAGATCTCGATGATGCTTCCATCCATGGCATTCACCAGCGCAGCTCCGAATTCATAACTCCCGCTCTTCAGGGGGATCACCCATACCGGCACAAAGGTTGCCTCTCCCTTCTTATCCGGAGACGGGATGGCATAATAAGCCAGCTCAGCATAATCCGCCGTAATGGAGGCTCCTGTCACCTTCGACATATCCAGGCTTTCCTCCACACCATTCCGGAAAGAAGCCATGGCATTCTCGAAGGAAAGGATCGGAACATTCTCGGATAGCTTCTCCTCAAAGTTGTAGGTCAGATGCAGCGTCATCCCGACCACTCCCGCATCCGTAAGCCAGAAGGAGCCGGTATTCCCCTGATACATCTCAAGATAGGATGCAAGCGTAAGATCGAACAGGGTATAGGCGATATTCGCCTCATAACCGTTCATCACTGCCTGCCCGAGGGATCCCTTCCCCAGATCATCCGGATTTGCAAAGATCAGATTATTGAGGTGTCCGGTGTCCGCAGAGTCAGCTGCAAGCGAGCTCGAGGATACATCCGGTGAATAGTTATAGGTCCTGCCAATCACGATATTTCCTTCCGGAAGTATCACTCCCATCTTCTCTCTCAGGAAATCGATGGCTGACGCGGTCAAGGTACTCTCCTCTGCCTTCACCTGATTCTCCGGATCTGACAGCTGATCCAGGGAGATCTCGAAATCCTTCGTTCGATCCACAGGATCCCCGTAATGGATGATCCCTCCAAGATCCTTCTCCACCCGCGAGAGCTCCGGTCTGCCGATCAGGGTTCCCGGATTCTTCGGATAGAAGGAAATGATCTGGTCCTCCCCATTTCTTCCGATCATCAGCTGATACTCTGTCCCATTATAGGTCCCCTCATAGGTGTGATAGAAGTTTTCCGTTCCATCCTCCCATGCAGAGCAGTCCGGGATTCCATGCTCCCATGCGGAAGAATCGTACGAATCCGGATAGATCTCATAAAATACACTCTGGCAGTCAGCCAAAACCCTCTCTGAATCTCCCTTCGCGATACTGAGTGATCTTTTCACCACCGCAGCAGAGTCCCCGAAGAGATTCTTCACGATCTCCCCCTCCGAAAGCAGTTTTGCAGACGCGGAGGTCACCTTGTAGGAGGGAAGCACCGAGATATCCGGCACTGCATAATTTATCTCCATGGACATCGGGATATCGCCGATGCTGAAGGTCTCCTTATAGCTTACCTGCTCTCCCCCCAGCTTCTCCCGGAGGGGCTGATTGCTCTTTGCCTCTGCAGATTCGATGGCTGAACTTTGGTCCACCGGCTCCTTCGTCTGTGTGGTATTCCCATCCTCGGTTCTTGCGGGATCTTCGGAGGCTTTGGCTGCACTGCTCTCTGCCGTGGTTACGCCTTCCCCTCCATACTCCGATATCTTCTCCGGCTCCTTCGAGCCGCAGGCTGTAAGCGCCATTCCCATACACAGAAGAGCAGCTGTCACCGTGCAGCGTGTTTTATATCCTAAACGCTTTGTTCTCATCTTGATTTTCTTCCTTTCTGCGTAGTCTATGTTCTGTTCTGACACATACTATAAAACAGAATTGTATACGAAATGTATCAAAATCTGATATTTATAAAAAAAATCTGTCATTCCGGGTCCAAAGAGCGGTTCCACGCTCCCCGGAATGACAGATTTTACTCCTACTATACGTTCGCTGCGTTCAAAAAGATGGAACTATGCCTTGCCTGCTATCGCGCTGTAATAGGCCTCCAGCCTGGGCCGGGCAGCCACATAATAAGGCTCCAGTTTCTTATCAAACTGTGTACCCATCCCCTCCATTATGATCTTATCTGCCTCTTCGAACGACATGCTTTCTTTATAGACACGCTTGCTGACCAAAGCATCATATACATCGGCGATGGCCATGATACGTGCTTCCAGAGGAATCTCCAGACCCTTCAGTCCCTTCGGATATCCGGATCCGTCCCACCTTTCATGGTGATAGGTTGCTACATTTTCGGCAATCTTCCGGAAATACTCATCCTCCGTCCCCTCCAGTACCTGATGAACGATCTCTCCGCCTTTTGCGGCATGCTCCTTCATTTTCTCGAATTCCCAGGGTTCAAAACGCCCCGGTTTCTGAAGGATGGCGTCGGGTACGGCGATCTTTCCCAGATCATGCATGGGGGCAGCCTTGATAATGGCTTTGCGGAATTCCTTCGTCAGGTGGAGCCGATTGGTCTTCATGATCTCATCCACCAGGATCCTGACACCGGTACTGGTTCTTTTGATATGGCCTCCGGTGGAGTTATCACGGCTTTCAACCATGGTTGCAAGACTGAGGATCAGGTTGTCATGCATTTCCGCAATATGCGCTGTTTTCTCCTCCACTTCATCCTGAAGTGTGGAATTGAATCGATTGATGAGCGCGATGTATTCCTGATTCTTCGTATCATCCGTAACGATGATCCGGTAACCTCGCTTCTTCTTTCCGTCATACAGATAATCCACATCGAAGATATACGTATGTCCTTCCCTGGAATAGAAGGAGGTATCATTTTGTTCATTCTGGACAAATGACTGCAGCCGGTTCAGCGCCTGTTCCGCAAGGAAGGGGATCTCCTCCGACGGCGAATCTACCTTCGCCTCCATAAGCTCCGGAAAGAACTTCTTCACGGCATCATTTCCGCCAAGGAAACGGAAGTGGAAATCAAAGGAGATAAAGCCCACCTCCCCTGTATGATTCATGGAATCCAGTTGCGTTTCGGATACATCATAGAGGCATGTCTTATTTACGATGAGCAGGAAGAATACCTGCGCGAATACATAGGACAGCGGGACCAGATTTACACTGATGGGAATAAATTTTCCCAGGGTATAAGAAAGCAGGGAGATCCCTTCCGGGATCGCCATCTGGATGATGATCCTGTTCGACACATCATTTTTCTTTCGATAGCTGTGCGCAAGCGCCCAGACGCTGATCAGGAAATACACTCCCAGCATCACATAGAACAGCGTGTGCATGAACCCGTAGGTCTTGACCAGAGACGAAGCTCCGTTTTCCTTTACCAGATCGACGGATTTATAGAAATACGGCAGCCATCCTGCAGACAGTACCGTTCCATAGATGGCCATTGTGATCAGGAAGAACGACACCCGCGTGGGTTTCGGCATCTTCATATTGCACTGGTCCAGAATGCACATCAGGATAAACAGCATCAGAAAGCAGCCGCCGAGATAGGCCATATCATTTGCGACCAACGCTTCTTCCAGATTGCTGGAAATAGACATCAGAAGAAACCCCAGATTTGAGATGGGGATCAATGTAAAGATCAATGTAAAATGAACATCAAAATGCCTGTGCCAGATAAATACATATACAAGGGACAGGGCAAGTGATAGTCCGAATAAAGTTGCATAATAGGTAACAACCATCGAGTCGTTCTCTGCCTCTCCTTTTTCCGTCAGCTTTCTTTGGAATCTTCTTTCGGAGCATCTTTCGATCCGGTCTTCGCCGCTTCCTCCGCCCTGGCTTTCGCCGCATCATTCTCCTCGGCTTTAGCCTCCTTCTCGAACTTCTTATGGATATTGTCGATGTCCTCGGTGGTTCCTCCGCCATGATCATCCGGATGCCGGAATTCACCTTTCTCCACAAGTCTCAGGAATGCATCCACCACGTCCGAAGCCAGCTGGGTTCCGGACACTTCCTTTATGATGGAGACCGCCTTATCAAAATTCATTCTCTTCCGGTACGGACGATCGGAATACATGGCATCAAAGGTATCTGCCACGGCTATGATCTGAGCCACCCGGGGGATCTCATCTCCCTTCAGGCCCTTGGGATATCCTTTGCCGTCCGGGCGCTCATGATGATAGCCCGCGCCGATAGCCAGCTCCGGCATGATACTGATATCCTTCAGCACACGGAAGCCCTGAGACGAATGGGATTTGATGATCTTGAACTCCTCGTCCGTCAGCTTTCCCGGCTTGTTCAGCACTTCCGGCGGGATCGCGATCTTGCCGATATCATGCAGAAGCGCGATATTATAATATTTCTCCACGGTTTCCTCATCATAACCAAGTTCCTGTGCCAGCATCACGGTATACTCCGCAACACGGGTGGAATGACCGTTGGTATATTTATCCTTCATATCGATGGTCTTGGCGAATGCTTCGATCATCTCACGGATGAAGATCCGGTTCTCTTCCTCTTTCTTCCTCAGCTTCTTCAGCCTGCGCTGGATGTAGACAAAAATGATCAGTATCAGGAGAAGGATCCCAAGGACCGTGGCCAAAACACGAAACCAGGTCTTCTCGTAAACAGACTTGGTCTTGATGATCTTCACCTTCATCTCTTTGTCACTGTAACCCAAATCGTCCGTGATCTTCATCACAAACCAATATTCGCCGCCGGACAGGTTTGTGTAATCAATGGGTTCCATTTCGCTTCGGTTCACGGTTACCGAATTCTGATCAAAGCCCTCCAGAAGATACGTCACCCGCGGGTTCATCAGAGAATATGTATAGATATAGCTGTAAATGGTCACTCTCTTGGTTTCTGCAGGCACGATAATGGTTCCATCCTCGCCTGCATTGATCAGCACGCCGTCCGCCTCCACATAAGGCACAGCCATTTTTATATCCTGCACATTCAATGGCGGATCTTCGATATTCACCCGGGCCACGCCGGTGCTGCCGGAGATATACAGGGTTCCGTCCGAACCAAGATCACTGTAGGAATTGGCAGTGGTTACACAGGGAAGTCCGTTATCCCGACTGTAGAACACGGTATTTATCTCTTCATTTTTCAAGAGTTCCTCCGCATTGACCACGTAGATCCCGTTGCTGCTGAGTACCCATACCTCTCCCTCACTGTTCCAATACAGATCAAAGTTATTGGAGTAGGGGAACTTCTTAATGGTAGTGATCTTATAATCCGGCGTCATGTACGCCAGTGAATTGCTGGTGACGATCCAGAACACATTTCTCTGAGGATCCTTCTTGATCCGCATGACGACCCCTGAACCAAGTCCCTCATTGGTCCCGTACTTTGTCACTTTATGATCTCTGATCACGTAAATGCCATCGCCATCGGAGCCTGCCAGCATGTCCCCGTTATCCGCTTCACAGATCGTAAGGATCTCTGTATTGCTGATGCCCGAGGTATCATCATACACCTCTGCCACCACTCCGTCCCGGAGGATGGCGACACCGCCGCTGCACGCCACTGCAATTGAACCGTCTTTTCTCTCATATGCCGTACGCGACCGGTTGGAAGGCATACCGGATTCCATGGTGAAGCAGGTCACTCTTCCATGATCATACAGGACCAGACCGCAATCGCTGTAGGTACCAAACCAGAGTCTGTCCTGACTGTCGCAGACGATGGAACGGATCCGGCAGCCGGCCAGAAGATCCAGAAGATCTGTTTTCTCTGAAAGCTCCGGGTTTAAAGAAGTAACGCTCTGCACCGGATAGGTTTTCAGTTCCCGGCCGGCCAGGATCGTAAGGCCGGTATCGGTTCCGATAAAAAGCTGATTCTTCAGCAGGCAGGTGGAATTCACGACCGCAGAATCCAGTCCGTACCAATCGTAAATGTCCGTGAACTGATTCTGTACGATCTTCATCACGCCCTGCCGTCGGGATGTAAACCAGAGGTTTCCCTCATAATCCGTCAGCATATGATCGATGGAGTTATTCATAGGGATATTCTTAACCTGGACAAAGGTCCCCTTGTCCAGAAAGCCCACACCATTTCCGGTACAGATCCAGATCTGATCCTTGAATTGCTCGATGGAATTTACGTAAGTAAAGGGCGCGATACTGATGTCCGTCCGGTCCACGATATCGTTCTCCAGCTTCCCGTGGATCACCGTCTGCCCTTCGGTTCCGAGATAGATATACCCCTCCTTCTCCGGATCCGGAAGCACCGTAATGATCGGTCCTATCCCCATTTTCGTGCCGTCGTAAAAACCGGTCACCTTGCCGTCTTTCATGGTGAATACGGCTCCATCCACGGTTTCGCCGTAGATCACACCGTTCGTTGCCATACGAAGCTCACAGATATACTCATCATTGATCTGGGATTCATTCAGTGCGTGAAGAGTGCCGTCAGGCTCGATCACACCCATACCATGGGTAGTTGCCACGTAGATCCGCCCTTCACTGTCCTCCGTAAAGGAACGGATGGAACGGGAGGTCAGACCCTCGCTGCTCTCCAGCATCCGTACCTGTCCCTTCTCCATGACACCCACACCGTTATCGTTGGTCCCGATCCACAGACGGTCCTTGCTGTCAACGTAAAGACTTACCACACTGGTAACGCCGGTGGTGGAGTCGATTCGTTCGAATTTATTGCCGTCGTAGCGGATGAGGCCGCTGTAGCTTCCGATCCAGAGAAAGCCCTCGGATGTCTCGGCAATGGCATTTGCCTCCGATGTGGGTAGACCGTTGGTATTATCGTAAAGGACTGCAGAAAAGCCCGCCGCCTTCCCGGTAGGATCCACCTTGATATCCTCATTTTCATCCCCTGAAATGGTTTCCGCATAGGAAATGTCTTCCCCCTTTGCTCCCCGAAAAGCGCCCGGAGATAAGGTAAAACCAAAAAGAAACGCAAGAGCAAGACATGCACGACGCATGCCTTTTCCGGCGTTTCTACGTGATTCATGATTTGATTTTTTTTTCATATGTCCCTCTCCCCGAAAGATTACCGTTCTTTGCCATGAGACTTATAAACATATAACGATACAGAGTTTATTCTACCACAATCCCCTGCTCGAAACAAGGCTTTGCTCCCCGGAGGACATTCTCCAGACGATAATACCAAAATCATACATTCTCCGGCTCAGCTTCCTTACGTCCGGTCCCTTCCGGACACCTTCGTCTGCTCCAAAAGAGAAAAAACCGGCGCCCACTATGCACATGGGTTCCGGTCTTTTCAGGTGCGGAGACGGAGGGATTCGAACCCTCGTGCCGGTTGCCCGGCAAACTGATTTCGAGTCAGCCCCGTTATGACCACTTCGATACGTCTCCATATTATG
>CAMPAX010000068.1 GCA_946633495.1 uncultured Lachnospiraceae bacterium
GAGGAGCTTGCAGATACAGAAACCCTGTATTTTACTCCGGCAATTTTCCATGCAGGGATTGGCTGTAAGAAAGGCGTCCCGGCAGAACGGATGGAGGGCTTCGTTCGTTCTGTGTGTGAATTTGAGGGAATCGACATCCATGCGCTGGCGGGGATCGCAAGTATCGACGTAAAGAAAGAGGAACCGGCGATCCTGGCTCTCGCCGAAACGCTGGGAATCCCTTTTGTAACTTATTCCGCAGAAGAACTTGGAGCAGTGGAAGGACATTTTCCCGAGTCTCCCTTTGTGGAGAGACAGGTGGGCGTTGGAGAGGTTTCCGGCAGGGCAGCTGCCAGACTGGCGGGACCCGGTTATCAGATGTATCTTAAAAAAATAATCCGATGGGGGATTACATTTTCTTTGGCAGTATCCGATTCCGGCAGCGCCGGATGAGAGAAAAAACTATGGGGGCGAGCATGAAGAGACGAAAGATCGCATTACTTGCAGCTCAGGCGGATGAGGATTATCAGAGCGATTTCATCCGCGGGGCTTTGGAAAAAGCTTATGCAGAAGACACGGATGTCTATATCTTTTCCATGTATATTAAGTATCAGAACAGTAAAGCGCGGGAGACCGGAGATGCAAATATCTACAATCTGGTGAATTACTCCCTCTTTGACGGAGTGATCGTGCTTTCGGATATGATCCAGACGCCGGGAGTGGAGAGGGATATCCAGGAGAAGATCCACGCCTGTTTTGACGGGCCGGTGGTATGTGTGGATACGGACAGCGAGTATTTTCCGACCTTTTGGACGGATGGATATCAGGCGGTCTATGACAGCGTAAGCCATTTGATCGAAGAGCACGGAATGAAGGAGATCGCGTACCTCACCGGCCGGCAGAATCATGTCCATTCCATCCGCCGCCTGGAGGCCTATCGCGCGGCCATGAAAGATCACAACCTTCCGGTGAATGAGGACTGGGTATTCTACGGAGATTTCTGGTATTTCAGCGGAACTCACTGCGCGGAAGCGCTGCTTCGGGATAAGAGCCATCTTCCGGAAGCGGTGGTGTGCGCAAACGAACCCATGGCGATCGGCGTGGGTATCGGCATGGAACGGGAGGGGATCCGGATCCCGGAAGATATCGCCATCATGGGATACGGAACCTCTGAGGAAGGAAGAAAGAGTCCGAAGCCCATCACGTCTCCGTATGTGCCCGGGGATTATTACGGCGGATTTGCGGTGGAAGCCCTGCTTCGTCAGATGCGGGGTGAGGATATCGGGGAGCCGCAGCCAAAGACCACCTTCTTTAAGGGGGAAAGCTGCGGGTGCGTGATGGAGGGAAGTGATCCGACTCTTTCAAGGAGAACCACCTGGGCTACGGGGAATTCCGAAGGAGGATTCCAGTCTCTTCATGATTATCTGATGGAGGATCTGCTTCTTACCGATAATGTAGAGGATTTCTTCCATACGGTTTATGACTATGTTTACTTCATGACAGGAGTCCGCCGGTTGGACATTTTCCTGGATGAGCAGTGGAACTATCCGGAAAACATGGTGAAGGACGCGTTCCTGTCCATCGGTTATCCGGAGAAAATGCTGCACGTCATGTCTTATGATCTGGACAATGCGGATCAGGCCGTGTCCCGTGTCGGAAGAAGGATCAACACCTCCGATATGCTGGAGGATACGGAGAAGGATAAACCGGAAGGGCATTTCTTTGTTCCGCTGTTTTATGAGAATAAAACCTTTGGTTATGCAGTCTTAGATTATGGCGGGACACCGAGATCCTTTGACACCGTAACCAGATTCTGGATGGCGGCGATCTGTCGTGGACTGGAGACCCTGCGGCGTACCATCGCCCTTCGGTCTTACAGTCTGCTCATGACGCCGGATCTGGAGCCGAAGTTCCCCACGCATGAGGAGGATAAGTTTTCCGAGGTGGCGCCGGGAACTGAATTTACAGAGGAAGAAAGGGAAGAACGGGGAGAGGTTGCGCGGATGCTGGATGAGAATCTGCTGACCTACCATTTCCAGCCGATCGTACGTGCCGAAGACGGAGAGATATACTCCTACGAAGCTTTGATGCGTTCCGGATCCGGAAGGAAGATCCCTCCGTTAAAGATCATACGCTATGCCAGCAGCCTGGGACGGCTTCGGGATATCGAGAAGGCAACCTTCCTTAACGTTCTTCGGATCGTGGATGAGAAGAAGGAACTTTTCCGGAACAAGAAGATCTTCATCAACAGTATTCCCGGCATGCAGCTGAAGCCGGAGGATGCTCTGCAGGTGGACGACATGCTTCGGTTACATGCGGCCCAGGTTGTGGTGGAGCTGACGGAACAGGCGGAGCTGGAGGATGAAAAACTGGAAGAGCTGAAGACGCATCTTATGAGTCTGGGAAGCAGTATCGCCGTTGATGATTACGGAACCGGGTATTCCAATGTCAGCAACCTGCTTCGGTATATGCCGAACTGTGTGAAGATCGACCGGTCTCTTCTGACTGACATTCAAAGCAGTTCCCAGAAGCAGCATTTTGTGAGAAATATCATCGAGTTCTGTCATGACAATCAGATCCTGGCCCTGGCCGAGGGCGTGGAGACCCGGGAGGAGCTGCAGGCCGTGATCCGTCTTGGCGCGGATCTGATCCAGGGATTTTATGTGGCCCGTCCATCGGCGGAGGTTCGTCAGTCCATTGACAGCAATATGAAGATGGAGATCTCGCGTTTCTACAGAGAACGTCTGGACGGCATGAACGATCAGGTTTATGTGGCAGGCAAAACGCCGCGTGTGACCATGAGCAGTCTGATCAAAGAGAATAAGACTACCATCATTATCGGCGAGAAGGACTCCACCTATCGGGATATCACCATAGCCGGCAATCCGAACGTTGCAACTAACATCCACCTTGAAGTGATGGAAGGTTACAAAGGAACGGTTACATTGGAAAATGTCATTTTTTCCAACAAGAAACAGCGCCCCTGTATCCGCATGGCGGAGAATACCGATCTGACGCTGCATTTAGTCGGAGAGAACCGGCTGGATGGCGGCGGGATTCTGGTACCGGAGAGCTCTTTGCTGACGATGGAAGGAGAAGGCAACCTGCGGATCGGGCTGGATGGAACGGAAGTCTTCGGCATAGGAAATGATTTCGGAAAGACGCATGGTCCGATCCGGTTCTATCAGGATGGCGAGATTTCCATCGAAGCCTCCGGAAAGAATATGGTGGGTGTCGGCTCCGGTCTGGGCGGCGCGGTGGAGATCCACAAAGGAAAGTATACATTTAGTATGAGTGGAAATGCGGGTATTGGCATCGGTTCTGTTAAGGGAAATGAGAGTCTGATCATTCATGACTGTGATATCCTCATGGACTTTGCATTCCGACGAGGCGTATGTATCGGAAGTGTGGATGGCAGCATGCGGATCGAGGCAATGCAGTGTATGCTTCGTCTGAACTGCAGCGGAACGGATCTGGCAGTGGTAGGAACGCTGGATGGTCCGATCGCAGACATTAACCTCCATGATATGTCGCTCCATGTAAACCTTCGTTCCGATCGGACTACGGCCTGTGGAAGCCTTAATGGTGCTTCCAAGATCAACTTTTCTTCTGCGGCCTTCCGTTATAGAGGAGCAGGCATCGAAGCATGGCTCTTCGGCGGAGAAAGTCCGAATGTGGAAGTAAAAATGGACTGCGCGGACATGAAAGCCCGTATGGAGATGGAGATCGGTCATTTCACCAGTGCACCGAAGGAACAGATCCGGATCACCCGGAGCATCACTGATATTCAGATCAATGATGTGGAAGTTGCAGAGGAAGACCTGAATAAGCCGTTCCCGGTTTCGGAGAAGCCACAGGAATCATGAGGATCCACGAAACATAAGATCGGCAGAAGACGGATGCATAAAATGAACGGAACAACGAAAAAAAGATTATATGTCATCGGGACCGGACCGGGGAAAACATCCGGGATGACCGGCGAGGCACTGTCAGCGTTGGAAGAAAGTGACGTGATCGCCGGTTATCCCGTGTACCTGGAGCTGCTTCCGGAGAAGCTAAAGGAGAAAGATAAGATCGCAACTGGCATGACGCAGGAACTGGAACGATGCCGCCTTGCTCTGGAAGCGGCGGACAGCGGGAAGACGGTTTCCATGGTCTGCAGCGGCGATGCCGGCGTTTATGGCATGGCAGGTCCGGTGCTTTCTCTGGCGGAACAGTATCCGGAGGTTGAAGTCGATGTCCTTCCCGGGGTCACAGCCGCAACCGCAGGAGCAGCGGTGCTGGGGGCACCGCTTATGCATGATTTCGCTGTGATCAGCATGAGTGACCGGCTGACTCCCATGGAGCAGATCGAGAGAAGACTCAGACTGGCGGCGGAAGGGGATTTTGTGATCGTGATCTATAATCCGGAATCCCGGGGACGTGCCGGATATCTCAGGAAAGCCTGTGATATTTTACTGGAAGTACTTCCGGAGGACCGGCCGGCAGGCTATGTACGACAGATCGGAAGAGAAGGTGAATCCGTCTGGCTGGGGTCTTTGAAGGAACTAAGAGAACAGACGGTGGATATGTTCACCACGGTTTATATCGGGAACAGTACCACCGGGATCCGGGACGGGAAAATGATCACGGAACGGGGATATCTTAAAAAGCCAAGCAGTACACCGGAAGCAAAGTGACCGGATCTACATGATAATCAGAACGAAATAACAGGAAGAACTATGAGTCAGGTTTTTTTATTTGCAGGAACAACAGAAGGACGGCGTCTGGCAAGAAGGTTAGGCGCGGCAGGGATCAAAGTAACGGTATCGGTGGCTACGGAATATGGAGTGCTGGTACTGGAAGAAGCAGGAATGGGGGATTCGGTATCCGTGCTTCACGGAAGGATGAATACCGGGGAAATGACGGAGACCATCCGAAAGGAGGCACCGCGGATCGTGGTGGATGCCACGCATCCCTATGCTGTGGAAGCATCGGAAAATATCCGAATGGCAGCTAAGGAGGCGGGGGTTCCGTATCTCAGGCTGAAGAGAAAAACCAAGGATTCTCCGGACCGCAAGGTGTTCCGTTTTTCTGATGTTTCCGAAGTGATCACGGCTCTGCAGCGGACCGGAGGTAATATCCTTCTTACTACCGGAGTGAATACTCTGTCGCAGTTTGCAAATGCGGAGGGACTTCGGGAGCGGCTTTTTGTCCGGGTTCTTCCGGGAGAAGAAAGCCTGGCCAAATGCGAGGAGGCCGGGATCCGCGGGCGTCAGATCATCGCCATGCAGGGGCCTTTCTCTCAGGAAATGAACCGGGCCACGATCCATTCTTACGGGATCCGTCATCTGGTGACGAAGCAGAGCGGGAAGAGCGGCGGCTTTGCCGAAAAGGTTTTTGCTGCTTTGGAGACGGAGACCGCAGTCTACATCGTAGGAGCTCCCGAGGAGGAAGGACTTCCTTATGCGGAGGTTCTCAACCGACTGGGGGAACTGCTGGAGGTAGATCTTCGGGATACTGTGACCATAACGGTTTCTCTGGTAGGTGCAGGCCCGGGACATCGGGATTATATGATAGAAAAAGCCAAAAGAAGTATCCGGGAGGCGGATGTCCTGTTCGGCTCCCAGCGTCTGATCGAACCTTATCGGACAGAGAAGAAGACCTATCCGTACTACCGGGGGGAGGATATTCTTCCACGGTTGGAGAAGCTGCTGCAGGAAGCACGGCAGGGAGATCCCCACGTACGTGTCGCGGTGCTTCTCTCCGGCGATTCCGGATTCTACAGCGGGGCCTCCGGACTCCTCTTTTATCTGACAAACTGGCGGCGGAGAATGCTGCTTTCCGATTCCGGTAAAATTGAAATGAAGATCCATACGGTGCCCGGCATTTCTGCCGTGGCATTTCTTGCGTCGCGCCTGCAGGATCATTGGGATAATTCCTATGTGGCGAGTCTTCACGGAGGAAATGAGGAGATCTGGAAGGAAGTGCTGTCTCACCTTTCTTATGAGAAAAGGAGTTTTCTTCTAACCTCCGGACGCGAGGATGTGGAGAGACTTCGGTCCTGGATCCACGGGACAGAGGACCCGGGAAAGTATTCGTTCTATGCGGGATATCAAATGTCCTCCACGGAGGAGATCATTTTCGCCGAAGAAGGGGAACATCCGGGGATCGGCACGGAGGACACAAAGAAGGTTCCTTTCCCGGACATTCTTCCGGAAGGGCTTTATACGGTCATGATCCATAACGATTCGCCGGATGTACCACCGGAGAAGAGGGAAAGACAGGCCCTGGCGGGACTTCCGAATGATGCCTACCTGCAGGAAAAGGGAGTTCCCATCACCAAGGAAGAGATCCGGACCATCGCTCTCGGAAAGCTTCGGATCAAGGAGCCGGCGGTGATCTATGACATCGGCAGCGGAAGCGGAAGCTTCGCCACGGAGCTGGGCAGGATCCTGGTGAATTCGGAGATCTATGCCATCGAAAAAGAACCGCAGCGCGCGGATCTGATCCGCAGAAATTTAAGACACCTTTCTGCGGAAAATGTGACGGTAGTTGAGGGAGAGGCGCCGGAGGCGTTCCGGGATCTTCCGGCACCTACCCATGTGATCATCGGAGGTTCGGACGGGAATCTCTTCGCGATCCTTTCGGAGCTTTTCAGAAAATCCGTGCATGCCCGGGTGGTGATCCCGGCGGTGACACTGGAAACCAAAACAGAGCTGACTCAGCTGCTGAACGGTACATTTACCACGGAATACACGATCCAGGATGCGGAATATGTGGAGGTAAATATCTCCAGAAATCGGAAGCTGGGAAGATATCAGTCGCTGGCGGGGGAAAATCCGGTGGCGATCCTGTCCTTCCAGTTCGGCAGGCGGCCCGGAGCGTAAGGGTCAGGTGTCATTCTGAGCGAAGCGAAGAATCTTACAGGCCTGGCGAGGGTAAAGAACCTTCTGACTCTCGTTGACAGGATCAAAGGAATCCGAAAGATTGTAATGATCGGATGGGTTGAAAGGATCAAACAGGTCAAACAGATCGAATAAATCGAATAGATCGAATAAATCGTATAAATCGAATAGATCGAACAGGTCGAACAGATCGACAGGGATCGGAGTATGAGATGAAACGACCCGGAATCATGATCGCTGCTCCGGGCAGCGGAAGCGGGAAAACTACATTTACCACAGGCCTTCTGGCGGCACTGACAGCCCGGGGAGAGAGGGTGTATGCCTACAAGTGCGGCCCGGATTACATCGATCCCATGTACCATGTGGCGGCGATGAAGGCGGGGCTTAGCCATCGGAAGGAAGCTGCCGCCGACACGGAGACGGAGAAGGAAGGTACAGGGTCGGATCATGGGAAAGAAAATGGATCCGTGGGGATCTATGGTGAGACTGTAAGCAGTCGGAATTTAGATACCTTCTTTACGGATGATGACATGACCCGGCATCTGTATTTAGAAGACCCGGACGAGGGATATCACATCGTGGAAGGCGTCATGGGGCTTTATGACGGAGTGGCAGGAACCGAGGTGAAGGGTTCCTCCTATGATCTGGCAAGGGTGCTGAAGATGCCGATCCTCCTGATCGTAAATGCCAGGGGGCAGGGAAGATCACTGATCGCGTTATTGAAGGGGTTCAAGGCACTGGACCGGGAGGATCTGATCCGGGGGGTGTTTCTGAATCAGACCACAGAATCCATGTATTTGAGGCTTGTTCCCCTGATTGAAGAAGAGACCGGACTTCGTTGTCTTGGATATCTGCCCAAAGAGAAGAAGCTGGAAGCTCCTTCCAGACATTTAGGGCTTCTGGCCCCCAAAGAACTGCCGGAGGAGTATCTTCAGGCTGCGGAAGTATCGGTGGAAGAACATCTGGACTGGGAGAATTTCTTCCGGATCACGGATATGGCAGAGCGCCCTGAAACATGCGGTGCATATGGCAGGGAAACTCCGGCTTCTTCAAAGAGCAATATGTCGGATCCGGCAGATCCCCATGGGGCAGGAATATCAAAATCCGGAACGGACAGAGAGTCGGCCGGATCAAATACAGGAGTTAAGACGCATCTTCGCCTTGCGGTGGCAAGGGACGAAGCTTTTTCTTTTTGTTATGCAGATAATCTCAGCATGCTGGAACGCGCAGGGGCAGAACTTGTCTTCTTTTCGCCTCTTACGGATCCGCATCTCCCGGAGGGGATCGACGGCCTGCTTCTGTCGGGAGGCTATCCGGAACTTTTCGCAAGGCAGCTTTCGGAGAATCTGAGTATGCTTCGGGAGATCCGGACCGCCGTGTCCGGTGGGCTGCCCACCGTGGCGGAGTGCGGTGGTTTCCTTTATCTCCAGAAAGATCTGGAAGGCAGTGACGGAAGGATCTATCCTATGGCAGGCGTTCTTTCGGGATCGGCCCGGGGCGAAGGACGGCTGGTACGGTTCGGATATGTCATGATCCGTGAGAAGTATCCTGCCTTTCTGCCGGAAGGGACGATGTGCAAAGGACATGAGTTCCACTATTATGACAGTACCGAAAACGGAGCCTCCTGTCAGGTGGAGAAGCCTGTGACAGGCAGGAGCTGGGAAGCGATATTTACTACGGAGACACTCTGGGCGGGATTTCCGCATGTGTATTATCCGGCGTGTCCTGTATTTGCGGAAACCATCGTATCAAAGATGCGGATGCATTATGAAAGGAAAGTGCGGTCATGACAAAGGATTCAAAAAAACATACGTTTTTTGAACATACGGAATGTGAGTATTATCCGTGTCATAAAGAGATCGAAGAGATCAATTGTCTGTTCTGTTACTGCCCGCTTTATCATCTGGAAAACTGTCCCGGGAATCCGGAGTGGAAAGAAAAGAACGGCAGGAAGGTGAAAAGCTGCCTTCAGTGTACATTTCCACACAGGAGAGAGAACTATGACAAGGTGATGCAGATCCTGCGTGACAGAGGATAAGGGGTGTGCCGCCGGGCCAATGACTGCGATACAATTCTACACAGGATTGCACTCGGAACAAAACAGGCGTATAATGGGGAACAATGACGTAAAAGAAATGCTTTGCGGAAATAAAGGGAGAGTGCGGAGAAAAGCCGCCAGCCCTAAATAAAGGAAAGTAGATAGTATGAATATACTGATCGCAGGCTGTGGTCAGGTAGGAAAGTCCCTGGCACAGCAGCTAAATGAAGAGGGCCACGAAGTTACCGTCATGGATGTGGATCAGCATGCTGTGGAATCCGTGACCAAGGCCAGTGACGTTATCGGATATCAGGGAGATTGTACCAGCCTGAGTGCACAGGAAGAGGCCGGGATTAAAGATATGGATCTTCTGATCGCCGCGACGAATCAGGACGAGAAGAATATGCTCGCATGCCTGATCGCCAGGAAGGCAGGAGCCTGCAAAACCATCGCCCGGGTGAGAGATCCGCAGTATCTGGAAGAAATGCGTTTTCTGAAGGAGGAGCTGGGACTTTCCATGTCCATCAATCCGGAACAGGTAGCGGCGTCGGACCTGGCGCGCCTGATCCAGATTCCGTCGGCACTGGAGGTTGATACATTTGCAAAAGGAAAAGTAAGTCTGATCCGTCTGGTGATCCCGGAGGGCTCCGTGCTGGATGGGCTGAAGCTTCGGGATATCTCCTCCAAAGTCGGAACCTCCGCTCTGATCTGTGTGGTAGAGCGGGGAAATGAAGTTGTGATCCCGGATGGTAATTTCCGTCTGGCGGCAGGTGATTCCGTGTCCGTTACACTATCTCTGGAGAATATGACGGAATTTCTTACCAAAGTCGGTATTCGTGCAAAAAGGATCCGAAACGTTCTGATCGCCGGAGGGGGAACCATCGCGTATTATCTGGCGAAGCGTTTGCTGGAACTGAAGATATCGGTCAAGATCATAGAGAAGGATCCGAAACGCTGCGACGAGCTGGCAACGGCACTTCCGAAGGCAATGGTGATCCTCGGAGACGCTACCGACAGAACCCTGCTGATGCAGGAATCCGTGGAGAAAGTTGATGCGGTCTGCGCCCTGATGGAGCACGATGAGGCGAACATTTTGTTGTCGCTGTTCGTGGGTAAGGTTTGCGACGCAAAGAGGATGATCAAGATCCATCGGAATTCTTTTGAAGATATGGTGGATGAGCTCCCTGTGGGAACCATTATTTCCACGAAAAAGATTACGGCGGAATACATCACCAGGTTTGTCCGGTCCATGCAGAACAGTGTCGGAAGCAATGTGGAAGCGCTTTACCGCCTGATAGACGGTCGTGTGGAGGCCATGGAATTTAATGTGGGAGAGGAAGCTAAGGTGACCTGGGG
>CAMPAX010000069.1 GCA_946633495.1 uncultured Lachnospiraceae bacterium
AGGTCAAAGAATCTCCCGGATCGGCGAACACAGAATCAAAACAAACCATCATGTCAATTGTGTCCTGAAGAAAAAAATTATACTGATCAGGAAAAATAAACTGATCAAGAAAACGGAAGATGATTATGGAAGAAAAGAAAACCATGCTGCAGGTGGCGGTAGCTGCACTGCAGGACAAAAAAGGAGAATCTATCGTACAGCTTCATATCGGAGAACGGTCCGTGATCGCGGATGATTTTCTGATCGTCAGCGGAAACAGCCATTCCCAGATGGACGCACTTTTAGATGGTGTGGAAGAAGCCATGGGAAGAGCCGGCTATACCCCAAGAGACCGGGAGGGCAGTTCCGACGGAGGCTGGATCCTGATCGATTACAATGATCTGGTCATTCATATATTCTTAAGAGAAATGCGGGAATTCTATGATCTGGAACATACATGGAGGGATGTGACCCGGACTGCATATTGATCGATCTGATGAGATTATCTGTTCACAGTTTTGCCTGAAAATGATATAATAAGCACAGTCAGTGAAATCAGGTGTGCAAATCATACGGGCCTAAGAGGGGACAAAGCTCAAATGGACAAGAAATATATACGAAGCAGGAATACAGCTGATATCAACCGGGTGTCTGCCCGGTGTCTTCGCGTGGTCGTATATTTTCTTGCGGTTTTTTATGCATATCTTCTGGTACTGAAAAGCTACAATATCGGAATTTTATCCGTAAGCTTCGGGTTAGCGGTAATCATCGCCCTGATTCCGGGGGTGCTGATCAGTGTATTCAAGTTGGAAGGCCGGGCACTGATGCGGCATGTGATCCTGTGGTGTACGGTGATCGTGTCGGTGATTCTGATCACGGAACTGAACTATACCGGTTATCCATTCATCCTGTTTCCGCTGCTTTTAGCCTCTTTGTACTACAACCGGACCTTTGTCCTGTATGCTTCTCTGCTCATGAACGCCGGGATCCTGGCATCGGCAGTTATCCAGATCGAGATTCCGGATATCGTCCTGAATCCCATTTTCTATGAGTATGATGCGCGTTTTGCGGAAATGATCATTCCCCTGATCCTGATCGAGACCACCATGTCTTTTGTGGCGTTCTTTATCGTAGACCGGAATTCTCTGATGATCGATAAATACATCGATACTGCAGCAACCATGCAGGAAAATGAGAATTATCTTATCTATGCTTTCTCGGAGATCAGTGAAAACAAATCCAAGGAAACCGGTGAGCATATCCGACGAGTGGCGGAATATATGAAAGTTCTGGGCCTCGCTTCGGGATTTGATCCGGAATACTGTGAGAAACTGGCCGCCGGAGCCATGATGCATGACATCGGAAAACTGATGATCCCGGAAGAGATCCTGGACAAACCGTCCAGGCTGACGGAAGACGAGTATCAGATCATGAAAAATCATGTGCTGTACGGGGAAGCGCTTCTGAAAGACTGTCCCGGTGAGATCATGCGGATCGCATCCATTCTGGCGAAAGAGCACCATGAACGTTGGGACGGAAAAGGGTATCTGGGCATGAAAGGGCAGGAGATCGCATATATCTCGCGGCTGATCTCGGTCTGTGACGTTTTTGATGCCCTGACCACGGACAGATCCTATAAAAAAGGCTGGACTGTGGAACAGGCCTATGATGAGATCATAAAAAACAGCGGAACTCAGTTTGACCCGTCGGTTGTTCGCCTGTTCATAGCCAAATTTGATAAATTCAGGGAGATCCACGATCGGATTCCCGACAAAAAAATATATTAGGAAAACCGAATCAGAGAACTTCGAAGATGTTCCCTGCGGAAGAGGAGAGACACGTTATGTTCCGTGTAATGAATGAATACCTGGCAAAGGTTCGACTTGAGATCGATGAAAGATTTTCTCAAAAGATGGATCTTTTCCTGTCAGACAGGAAAGAGATCGTGAAATACTGTATCAATATCAATTACAACAAATATGTGGTAGATGTACACCTGAAAAAGTTCTCCATAGAAGCAGCGGACAAAATGTTCTGCGACCTGGCCGGCGAGATTGCCTATCCCTATTCTCATATGTCACTCAGATACAATGAGGGGAATCAGGTGCGTTACCGGTTTGTGACCTGTAATGAAGAAAAACGCGCAGTATATATGGATCTTGTGCTTGGAGAGTGAAGGATCCCTTCGGATACATCAGAATAGAAAAACGGACAATATCAGAGTCGATATCGTCCGTTTTTTATATGCGCGATACGGCCGGCATGCGGGCATGCTTGCATGCACATAGGCCGGCCAACGCGACATCGAGTAGGAGGGACCCCCTCCTACTCGATTCCCGTCTGAGGAACGGTATAGGATAATCGGTTCATTCGTCACACTACAGAACCCGGATCAGCCCCACAACGCGGCCAAGAATGCTGCAATCCTGAACAATGATCGGATCCATGGTGTCATTCTCCGGCTGAAGGCGTATATGATTCATCTCTTTGTAGAATGTTTTCACTGTGGCCGAATCATCCACCAGAGCCACCACGATGTCTCCGTTTCGTGCCGTAGAAGTCTGTTCAACGATCAGAAGATCGCGATCAAAAATGCCGGCATTGATCATGCTTTCCCCCTTCACTCGAAGCATAAAGCAATCACCGTTCGGAAGGTACTCCGGAAGAAGCGGGATATAATTCTCGATGTTCTGATTCGCCAGTAAGGGCTGTCCGGCAGCTACCTGACCGAGGAGCGGGACATTTACGATCTCGCGTCGGGACAGGTTGAAATCATCATCACCGACGATCTCCAGAGTCCGTGGTTTTGTAGGATCCTTCCTTATATAGCCTTTTGCCTCCAGCGTTTTCAGCTGGGAGTGGACCGAAGAAGTAGAACTGAGGTTCACAGCTTCACAGATCTCACGTACCGAAGGCGGGTATCCCTTGGACAGGATACACTGCTTAATATAATCCAGAATCTCGTTCTGCTTTTGGGAAAGTTTTGGCTTTTCCATAGATTTCTATATGAACCTCCTTGAATAAATAGAATAGGTATATTCCTGATAAGAGTTTAACATAGATATCCGTAAAATGCAAACAAATGTTCTGAAAAACGAAAATTTTTGCACTCTGCAGAAAAACGGCATGAAAAGCATTTTTAAATTTCATCATTTCATTCAGGTTGTCGGTTGCATGAAAAAAAAGGATTTGGTAGAATATCTACAGACTTATAGTGTATTTCTTAAAATGTATTTGGGGAGTTTTGCTTTATGTGGGTTTGCCTGAACTGTAAAAATGAAAACAGAGATAAAGACGCTATCTGTGCTTTCTGCGGTACATCCAAGGATCTGATACAGCCGGATATGCTGGTGGCGGAAGAAGGACGGAGAAGACAGAAGGAGCAGAGTATCGATCTTCTGGATCTTGGGATGGAACAGACTCCGTATAAAACGCCGGAGCAGCCTGAGCCGAAAACTTCGGAAATGGATACCGATATTCTGAGAACGCATTCCGCAGAGGAACCGGTTTATGATGATTCCATGGAAGCAACCGTTGTTCTCAGCAATCCGGAAGCATTTATGGAAAAGGACGGCCGTGAGGTGATCCCCGGAGCGGTTAAAAAGCCCAAGGTTCATACCTCGCCTCTCGGCGAAGAAGCTTTTGCTGCGGTGGGCAGTTCCCCTGCAGGGGAAAGCGGTTCATCTTCCGCAAATCCTTCCATGATGGGTGGGGCCGCAGTCACTTCCGACGGAAATGGAAATCGGGCGGCTGAACCCCCCAATGGTCCCGCAGCCAGTGGAGGCGGATCTGCTACACCTCCCGAAACGGATCTGCAGAAGGAAGAACTGGAAAGAAAGAAAAAGGAGCGGGCTAAAACGATCCGGCTCGCCATGAGTGCTGTTGCGGTATCCGTTATCGCTCTGATCCTGATCCTGGTACTTCCGAAAAATGATGATGGACGTCCGGAAGCAACCACTGAGGCACCTCCTTCCACCGAAGCGGCAACATCCGCACCTGCCACCGCACTCGCCACGGAGGCTCCCACCACCGAGAAAGTGACAGAACCGGTCACGGAAAAAGTTACGGAAGCCCCCAAAGAAGGCTGGGTCGAGAAAGACGGAAAAACCTATTATTATAAAGAACCAAATGTCGCCGCTACCGGCTGGCAGGAGTATTCCGGTGTCTGGTATTATTTCAACTCCATGGGAGTTATGCAAACCGGCTGGCTTACGGAAAACAATAAAAAGTATTACCTGGACGAGCGGGGCGTCATGGCTGTCGGCTGGCTGGAACTGGATGGAAAATATTACTATTTCAACGAAAAAGGCCAGATGCTGACAGGCTGGCAGGAGATTGACGACGCAACCTACTATTTCCGTGCGGACGGTTCAAATGTAACGGAAGAATGGGTGGATGGCCGATGGCTTGAAAAGAACGGACGGCAGATCTACGAACCGAAAGCCGAGTTCCGGGAGGATGAAAAGGGAAAATGGTTCGGGGATGACACCGGCTGGTTTGCAAAGAATCAGAAGCTGATCATCGACGGCGTCGAGTATGAATTTGACAAAAAAGGCTACTTAGTACAGTGACAGATGCATCATGGGCCGAAGATCCGGCTGAGTGATGCATTGGATCTATAATGCATTGTGAGAGCGGTTCCGGATCCCCTTGTTTATCGGGTTCGGAACCGTTCCTTATGTGCGGGATAGCCAAAAAATCACCGTCTCGCACCAAAAGTTAAGCAGATTCAACAGTAAAGAAAAACTTGAAACTGAACTCTATTTGCATTATCATATAGATATCTGTGTGAGATGATGAAAAGAACAGGAGAACTATGGGCTATGAAGGAGACCTTGCTACATACGCCGGAAGGTGTCAGGGATATTTACGGTGACGAATGCCGGCAGCGGAATCAGCTGCTTCGAAACATCCACCATGTACTGCACCTGTACAGCTATCATGATATCGAGACCCCAAGTTTCGAGTATTTTAATATCTTCAATATGGAAAAAGGCTCCGCCCACTCCAACGAGATGTATAAATTCTTCGACCGGAACAATAATACGTTGGTGCTTCGCCCGGACTTTACACCCAGCGTGGCACGATGTGTTGCCAAGTATTATGTGGACGAAGAACTCCCCATCCGGCTGTGTTACGAAGGTATGACTTATCGGAATGTGATTCAGCATCAGGGGAAAAGAAATGAATCCATGCAGATCGGCTGTGAGCTCATCAATGATGATTCCTCCGCAGCGGATGCGGAAATGATCTCCTGCGTCATCGACGCCATCCTGTCCTCGGGTCTCACCGAATTCCAGGTGGCCATCGGACAGGTAGAGTATTTCCGCGGACTGATGGAAGAGGCAGGTGCTTCCAAAGAGGAAGAAGATACCATCCGTGATTTTATCCAGATCCGGAATTTCTTCGGTCTTTCGGAGTATGTGGAGCATCTGGATATCCCGGCAAATACAGCGAATGCACTTCGTCGGTTTGACCAGCTGTTCGGCAATCAGGAAGCACTGGATCTGGCCGAAAGCTTTACGGATAACCGTCGTGCCAGAGAAGCCATCGAGCGTCTCAGGAAGGTTTATGCCGCTGTCAGCTACTATGGCTATGAGAAATACGTCGGCATCGATCTTGGCATGCTGAATGCAAATGATTATTACACCGGTATCGTATTCAGTGCCTATACTTATGGGACCGGTGCTGCTATCGTCCGTGGCGGAAGATACAATGCACTTCTTCAGCAGTTCGGAAAAGACGCGCCCTCCATCGGTTTCGCCATCGATCTGGACGAAATGATGACAGCCCTGTCCCGGCAGCAGATCCTTCCAGACAGTCCCATCGACCGTACCCTGGTGATCTATCCGGTGGAGAATCAGGAATCAGCGGTCATGCTTGGGAAAAGACTTCGGACTGCCAATGTAAAGACGGAGCTGATCCGGAAATCCACCCGCCATGCACTGACAGAGTATCTTGCCTATGCAGATCGAAACCGTGTCAAAACTGTCTATTTCTTCCTGTCCAGCGACCGGATCCTGGTATGTGACCGGTTAAATAAGACACAGAAGGAAGTAAACTATATCGATATCAAAGAGGAGGATTTTTAATGCGCTACCTGACTTTTGCCCTGGCGAAGGGCAGACTTGCAAAAAAATCCATGGCTCTCTTTGAAAAGATCGGCATCACCTGTGAGGAGATGAACGAACCGGGCACAAGAAAACTGATCTTTACAAATGAAGAACTGGGATTTCGTTTCTTTCTCTCAAAGCCCAGTGATGTACCCACATATGTGGAATACGGTGTTGCGGATATCGGAGTAGTGGGGAAGGATACGCTTCTGGAAGAGAACCGGAACCTGTATGAGGTGCTGGATCTCGGTTACGGTGCCTGCAGGATGTGTGTCTGCGGACCGGAGAGTGCCAGAGAGCTTCTGAAACGGAATGAGATCATCCGGGTTGCATCCAAGTACCCCAACATCGCCCAGAATTATTTCCGGAACAAAAAGAATCAGAGTGTGGAAGTGATCAAGCTGAACGGTTCCGTGGAGTTGGCTCCCATTGTCGGTCTTTCCGACGTTATCGTGGATATCGTGGAAACCGGATCCACGCTTCGGGAGAACGGACTCACGGTTCTGGAGACGGTCTGTGACCTCTCGGCCCGGATCGTAGTGAATCAGGTGAGCCTGAAAATGGAACATGCCCGGATCCGTCAGTTCCTGACGGATGTGGCCGCGGCACTTCAGTCAGAGAATGAATCGGAAAGCGAGTCACAGTAAATATTCGCGTTGACAGATAACCGAACTGTCACAGAAAGGATTGCATCATGAGGATCATCAAACTTACACCCGAGACCCGTAAGAATCTGCTCTCGGAGCTTATCAAAAGAAGTCCGGACGATTACGGCCCCTATGAGGAAACCGTAAAAGAGATCGTAAATGACGTACATATACGCGGCGATGAGGCGCTGCTGGAATATACCGCCAAATTCGACAAGGCAAATCTTACCCCCGAGACCATGCGGGTAACAAAGGAAGAGATCGAAGAAGCTTATAATGCCGTGGATCCCGGCCTTCTGGAGGTGATCCGAAAGGCCATTAAAAACATCGAAGATTATCATGAACTACAGAAGAGGAACAGCTGGATCACAACCAATCCAAACGGCACGATCCTTGGGCAGAAGATTGCTCCGGTGGAATACGCCGGCGTCTATGTCCCCGGAGGAAAGGCAGCATACCCTTCCACGGTTCTGATGAATGTGGTACCTGCCCGGGTTGCAGGAGTTCCTCACATCGTAATGACAACTCCCTGTAATGCGGAAGGAAAGGTTTATCCCAACACACTGGTTGCCGCAAATGAAGCCGGTGTCACGGAGATCTACAAATGCGGAGGCGCACAGGCCATAGCAGCCCTTGCATACGGAACCGATACCATCCCGAAGGTGGATAAGATCGTGGGCCCCGGAAATATCTTTGTAGCCATCGCCAAACGTGTGGTCTTCGGACACGTCAGTATTGATTCCATCGCCGGTCCCAGTGAAATCATGGTTCTGGCAGATGAGACCGCAACTCCGAAATATGTGGCTGCGGATCTGCTTTCCCAGGCAGAACACGATGAGCTTGCATCTGCGATCCTGGTAACGACCAGCGAAGATCTTGCAAAACAGGTTTCCGACTGGATCGATCAGTTCACGGCAAAACTATCCCGAAGGGAGATCATCCAAAAATCTCTGGATAACTTCGGTTACATTTTAGTTGCGGGAAATATGGAAGAGGCCATCGAGACGGCAAATACCATAGCACCGGAGCATTTAGAGCTGCTGACAAAGGATCCCTTCCAGACCATGACAAAAATCCGCAATGCGGGCGCTATTTTCCTCGGAGAGTATTCTTCCGAGCCGCTGGGGGATTATTTTGCCGGACCAAATCATGTTCTTCCGACAAATGGAACCGCACGGTTCTTCTCGCCTCTGGGAGTAGATGATTTCATTAAAAAGACCAGCATCATTTCCTATTCCAGAGAAGCGCTGGAGGCGGTACATAAGGACATCGAAACCTTTGCGGAATCAGAAAGCCTGACTGCCCACGCCAACTCCATCCGGGTAAGATTTGAAGAACATTGATAACGGCATCATTATATTGATTGAAATGGAGGTGTCATCCATGGAAGACAGAAAAAGTTCCATCGCCAGAACCACCAGTGAGACAGACATTTCTCTGGCTCTAAACCTCGATGGTTCCGGTGTATCAACCGTAGATACGGGAATCGGTTTCTTTGATCACATGCTGAAAAGCTTTGCAAAACACGGCTTCTTTGACATGAGTCTGGTTGCCAAAGGCGACCTTTATGTAGACAGTCACCACACCATAGAGGATACCGGCATAGTACTCGGCAGGGCCATTAAGGAGGCTGTGGGGGATAAAGCCGGAATCCGCCGTTATGCATCCTTTACCATGCCCATGGATGATGCTCTGATCCTCTGTGCCGTAGATCTCTCCGGACGTCCGTATCTTTCCTATGACCTGAATCTTACGGTTCCGAAGGTGGGTTATTTCGATACGGAAATGGTGAGGGAGTTTTTCTACGCCGTATCCTATGCCGGAGAGATGAATCTGCACTTAAAGCAGCTTTCCGGCACCAATAACCATCACATTATTGAAGCAGCTTTCAAGGCATTTGCAAATGCACTGAGTATGGCAACCCGCATTGATGAGCGCCTGAAGGGTGAGATTCTTTCCACCAAAGGTTCGCTTTGATCCCTGCCATATGGTTAAATAACAAAAATATGACGATCGGAAACATGAATCGACGGCTATGCCATATTATTATGGGTTATTCATGGATCTGTTTGTTAACATCAGGAGGTTCGTATATGGACGGAAAGGTGAAGATCATCCCATGCGTGACACTGGACAATCCGGTGGCGGAAGCAAAATTCTACAACGACACCGGCGCAGATGCCGTTGCCTTCTTTGACAGCAAGGCATCCCGGGAAGGACTGGAGAAAAATATCCCGGTCATCAAAGAGATTGCCAGGGAGGTGGATATTCCCATCATCGCCTGCGGCGGTGTTCGCAGACTGGAGGATGTGAAGAAGCTGCTGTATGCGGGAGCCTCCAAGGTCTGCATGAAATCCGCTCCTCTAAATGACATTTCCATCGTGAAAGAGGCGTCGGAACGATTCGGCTCTGACCGGATCATCGTAACGATCGATCTTACGGACTGCGAGGATCCCATAAGCTATGGAAAAGCCCTAAGGGAAGCCGGAGCCGGTGAGCTGATCATCGTTCACTACGGAAAACTGACAAGGTATAATGAGTATGTAAAGCAGATCAAGAAGGAAGTGGGGCTTCCCATCATTGTATCTTCCTACAGTACGGACGGGGCAGAAATCGCCGAACTTCTGAATGATACCGGAGCAGAGACCGTCAGCCTCTACAATCTTCAGCAGCATGACGTGATGCAGCTGAAGCTGGCCTGCAAAGATGCCGGAGTACCGGTGAATCTGTATGAGAGCGCCGTACCATTTTCCGAATTCAAAGCAGATGACAAGGGACTGGTTCCCTGCATCGTTCAGGATTACAAAACCAAAGACGTTCTGATGATGGCTTACATGAATGAAGAGTCCTTTGAGAAGACTCTGGAGACCGGGCGTATGACCTATTTTTCCAGAAGCAGGAACGAACTATGGACCAAGGGCGAGACCAGCGGACATTTTCAGTATGTAAAGTCTTTGGCTATCGACTGCGACAAGGATACCATTTTAGCCAAGGTATCTCAGGTGGGTGCGGCCTGCCATACCGGTAACCGCAGCTGTTTCTACACCCCGCTGGTGGAGAAAGAATACAATGACACCAATCCACTCACGGTGTTCCAGGATGTTTATGATGTGATCATGGACCGAAAGAAACATCCGAAGGAAGGGTCCTATACCAACTACCTCTTCGATAAGGGTATCGACAAGATCCTGAAGAAGGTGGGAGAGGAATGTACGGAAGTGGTGATCGCTGCCAAGAATCCGGATAAGGATGAGCTGAAATATGAGATCTCGGATCTTTTGTATCACCTGATGGTGCTGATGGCAGAGCGGGATACCACCTGGACCGATGTGATCCGGGAGCTGGCAGAACGTAGGTAAATCGGAAAGCGGCAAAACCCGATTAAACCCAGGATCTGCAAAAGGCGGATGCCCCGGGAACCGGGGGAACGTAGTTAATCGGGAAGCAGCATGCTCCGTTAAGTCGTATATAACGGAAACCATACAAATACACCGGCAGAAAGGCGCGGTGCAAAACAAG
>CAMPAX010000070.1 GCA_946633495.1 uncultured Lachnospiraceae bacterium
TAGATCCCGTACAAAATCCCTATCGGGCAGGAGGGGCTTCGGAGACACCGGAGGATTTTGATAATCCGCTTGCCTGAGCAGGCAGAAAATACGTAGCAGAATGGTATCTGAATCATAAAGGAAGGATGCATGCATGCTTAAGACGATAAAATACGAACTGATCCGGAGCAAGCTTACCCTCGTTATCCTTGGCTGTGTCATCGGCGGTGCGGAAATGCTTTTCCTGATCGGTACGTCACCTTCATCAACAGTGTTGGGATTGATGCTTATATATGCGGCGGGAATGGTGGCGTATGCGGTGATATGGCTGATGGGGCTTCTCAGCTTCAGCAGGGATCTTCGTGAGAAGAGTGGATATATGATCTTTCTAACCCCTGTTTCCTCTTATACGATCATTTTCTCAAAGATCATAGCGGCCCTTATGGAGCTGGCTGCGGCAGCCCTGGTGCTGGTGCTGCTGGCGTTTATGGATATGGGGATCGCATCGGCAAGATTCAGCCGCCAGATAGACGTGCTGAGATCATTTTCCAACCTGCTGGATACCACCACGGATCGTGTGTGGGCGGTCTTCCTGACGGTTTGGATCAATGCACTTTTTGTGACACTGACCTTATATGCCATCGCCTATCTGGGCTCCGCGCTTGCGGCGGCAGCCACACAGAGCAAAGGAGGGAGAAGAGGGGCATCGATCGCTATCATTTTCGGACTTTTAGTCGTATATACCGCCATCGCAAAATCTCTTCCGGAGATCAGTGTGAGAAGCAATACTTTGTTCCGGGAACTGTTGGAGCGCATACCGAACATTCTTTTTGCGCTGATTTTCTCGGCGGGCTGTACCTATGCCACCGGGTATCTTATGGATAAGAAGATCAGTTTGTAACAATCATCTCGCAATCCCCAGAGCCAGGATCTCGAATTCGGTTCCTTTGGTCTCGGCCGTGGGGCGAAGCTCGATCTTATGTGTCGCGACTTCGTCCAGAAGGATCGTCTTATATTCCAAATGGTTTCCCCAGCTGTCCGCCACTCCGGGCAGAGTCGCGGCGAGTTCGCCATCCACATACAGATCATAATCGGCGTAGGTTCCCTGTGGATCTACGCTTTTTTGCAGCCATGCGATGCCGATCTCCCGGGTGGTGACCGTAAAGGATATGGTGCCCCCTGAGGAAGTCTTCCAGCCGTTCTTATTAAACAGGATCCCTGTCACTTCGCCGGCCTCGAAGCCATCTGAGGTGTCCGGCTTCAGAAAATCGGAATGCATAAGCTCCGCATTGATATACCTGCAGCGCGTCTGGGATTCGGAGAGATCCGGTACGGTGTAGCCCGGATCTTCGGTATCGTTGATAGAAGACAGTACCCGACGATAATACTCCGTCAGCAGGTTTGCGATGAGAGCGTGCCCCGTGTTGTTCGGGTGAGTTCCGTCGGAATTTCCAACCTTCTTCCAGGATACCAGTTTTCCGGTAAGGAGAGCGCTGTAGCTGATGATGGGAATCTTATACCTGAAGGCGATGGGCGCATGCTCCGCCGCGAAGCCGTAATTTTCCGCTCCGAGCAGGAGCGCGATCACAGCCGGACCGGAGGATTTATACTCCAGAACCTTCCGGAGCAGGCTGTCATAGGTCTCCTTGTTCCAACCCTGATAATCATTTACGGAGTATTCGATGATCACAAGATCCGGATCGTGGGAGAGGACATCTGTTCCAACGCGGTGAACCCCAAGCCAGGAATCCGTGGCGCCGATACCGGCGTTCACGTAATTGATCTTTGCATCCGGAAATGTATTCCGCCACCACTCGGTAGAGAGGTTGGCGTAGCATTTCTCTGCCTGGGGAGAAGCGCTGCTGCCTGCTGTGATGGAGCCTCCGAGGTATGCGATGGTGATCTCTTCGCCATGCGCGGCGCGTTCCATGACTTTCATCAGCCGCGAGGTGTTCCCCTCATTCAGGATGCCCTTCTCCAGCATCTCATCGGTGATGGTCAGCTTCGGGACCTCTGTGGCAGAAGCCATATTTTCGATGATGGATCTTTTCACTCGTCCTTCCTCCTGTTCCTCAGTGTCAGTCTGCTCTGTGGATGCCAAAGAAGGATCTATGGCCGGATCGGAGGCCCCGGTCCCCGTATCCCCGGAAGAACTGCTCGAAGGCGTGGTGCCGCCGTCGGATCGCCCTTTCCCAAGCCGGATCACTCCCATGGTCAGCAGCACAGCGAAAATGATGGCGGTCAGAAGAAGCATCAGTACAATGATCATGAGAAAACGGTGTTTCTTTTTCGTATCATGGCCGGTGTTATCTTTCATATCTCTACCTCGGATTCTTTTATTCCTGAATGATTTTCTGAATTCCCGGTGAAGGAATCATAAGTGAATTATAGCATGGATCGAGGGAAATTAGATACAATCCGCTACGATTTTATTTTACATTTTGTATGGGCTGTGTTTTAATGAATTAGTACAATTATGCATTTTTGAAGGCTGGATCTCGGAATGAAGAAGAAAAAGCTAAAACCTATCGATTGGATCATCATCCTGCTTATCATAGCGGTCTTTACTACCGTGATCATCATGCTCTCCGCACAGACGATCCGGACCATGAACGGAAGGATCGAGGATACCGCGAGACTCCGTCTGGACACGATCCGGGCAGAGCTGCAGGAATCCCTGACGGTGGACCAGAATGCTCTGAAACGGTTCTCGGACGGCGTGGAGCAGCTGCAGGAACGGGGGGCAACAGAGGAGGAACTTCGGGCCTATGTACGGCGTTTTAAGGATGAACAGGCGGTAAGGACCAACGGCGTCAATTTCAACTGTTATGTGGCATCCAGATCCTTTGTATATATTCCGGACTTTGATATGCCGGAGGATTATCATGCCACGGAGCGGTCCTGGTACGTAGGGGCAGAGGATGCGCATGGTGAGATCTATGTTACCGAACCCTATATCGATCAGATGACAAAGGACATCTGTTTCACCATGTCCGTCATGCTGAAGGACCAGGATATGGTGGTGAGCATGGACTTTACGCTGAGTGAGATCCAGCGGTCCATAGATAAAATGGTGGGCTCCGAAGCGGACTACTCCGCACTGATCGTTACTAAGAATCAGATGATCGTAGGTTATTCCGATATGTCCTATGTCGGAAAAAATGTCAGTACGGATCTTCCGGATTATCAGTCCATCGTAAAAACCGTTCTGGAGGATCGGACCGAAACCTTCTCCTCCGTCGTGGCAGGTACGGAGGTCATGGTTTTCAGCGGTGAGGCAAATGTGGGCTGGTATCTGATCCTTTTCGCCAACCGTTCGACTCTGTACAGCAGCACCTACCATGAGATCCTGGTTCGCGGGATCATTTTGGTGGGAATGCTCCTTGTGATCCTGTTCCTGTATGTGCTCAGCGCATTGAACCGGTCCCGGGCCGAACAGGCGCTGAAAGCAAGGGACGCCTTTCTGTCGAATGTTTCACAGGAGCTGAAGGATCCGCTCTCACGGATCATACAGCTTTCGGATGTGAAGCATTTGGAAAACAGCGTAAATGTCAAAGAAAGCATGGAGAGCATCAAAGCCTCCGGCCTTCAGCTGGAAGGCATGCTGAATAATCTCTTCTCCTACAGCGCCATGGTTCAGGAGGAGGACGCGACGAAGGAAACCCGGAAGAAGAAAAGGGATATCTCCAAAACCATCCGGATCTCCAGAGTCATCATCATGGTGATCTTTGCAGTCACCATGATCCTCAGCGCGTTCCTGAGCTGGAGACAGGCCACGGAAAATGCAAGATACTCCATGATCATCGATACGCAGACCTACGGAAATCAGGTGCGGATCTGGCTTCAGACCCAGCAGACCATTCTGGAGGTATTTGCAAACAGTCTGAAGATCAATCCGGATATGCCGGATCACTACGAAGAATGTGTGGCGTGGCTGCAGGAGATGGCAGAGCCGCATCCGGAGATCTCGGTTTGCTATATCGCAAATCCCTACAAAGAGCACACGGTAGTAATGAACAATGGCTGGGAGCCGGAGCCCGGATGGAAGGTGGAGGAACGGCCCTGGTATAAGGAAACGGTTCGAAATGGTGCCGGTATCAGCATTTCCAGTCCGTATATCGATGAACAGACCGGAACCTACTGCATCACTCTGGCGACCATGGTCTACGGAGATGATGGAGCTTTCCTGGGGGTTTTTGCAGCGGATTTCTGGATGGATTCCCTGATCGACATTTTGGGAGAAAGCTACGACAGTGACGTTTATTCCTTTTTGGTGGATGAAAAAGGTTTTATCATCAACCATCCCAACAAAGCATACGAGATGCGGGAGGATGGGGAAGTAAATGTGGCGGATACAGAGTACGCCGAGATCCGTGAACTGGGGAATCCCGTTACTATCACAGACTACAGCGGCCAGAGAGTGATCGTAAACCGTGCACAGCTGAAGGGAACCGGATTCTCCATGTTTATCGTGACAAACTGGTGGGTGGTTTATTCGGAAAGCGTGATCTGGATCCTGGCCAGTATGATCCTGTTCCTGGCCTGCATCATCATAATAAATGTAATGATCAACCGGATCGTTCGCTGGCAGAGCGAGGTGAACCGGAAGCTGAAGGCGTCGGCGGAGTATGCCACCAGCGCAGGGAAAGCAAAATCCCAGTTCCTGGCGCAGATGAGTCATGAGATCCGGACGCCCATCAACGCTGTCATCGGAATGGATGAGATGATCCTCCGGGAGGCGAAGGATCCGGAGATTCTGGAGTATGCGTCCAATATCCAGAGCGCGGGCCGTACTCTGCTGGAGCTGATCAACAGTATTCTGGATTTCTCCAAGATCGAAGAAGGCAAGATGGAGATCCTGCCGGTGCGGTATGATACGCGTCAGATGATCGATTATCTGGCAACCATGATCGAAGAGCGGGCGCTGAAGAAAGGACTTACATTCAGAACGGAGATTGACGAGAATCTTCCGAAGACCTTGTTCGGAGATGACGTCCGGATCCGCCAGGTGGTGGTGAATCTGCTGACAAATGCGGTAAAATACACCCATCAGGGAGGCGTCACCCTGCGGATGAGAGGAACGGCAAAAGACGAGGAAGGATTCCTGCTGACCATTTCGGTGGAGGATACCGGCATCGGTGTGAAGAAGGAAGACATGGAGAAGCTCTTCGAATCCTTCCAGCGGCTGGATGAGGTACAGAACCGGAACATCGAGGGTACGGGGCTCGGAATCTCCATCGTGCAGGGGCTTCTTACCCGGATGGGAAGCAGGCTGCAGGTGGAGAGTACCTATGGGAAGGGCTCCATCTTCTACTTCACGGTGGAGCAGAAGATCATAGACAAGACCCCCATCGGTTCCTATGATCAGGAAAAACGCGGGGATGCAGCCCGGGGGATCGCCCGGAAGGAGGCCTTCCATGTGAAGAATGCCGAGATCCTGGTAGTAGATGATAATGAAATGAATCTGAAGGTGGCAAAGGGGCTTCTGAGGCTCTATCATGTGACGCCGGACATATCCATGAGCGGACGTGAATCCATTGACATGGTAAGAAAGAAACGGTATGATCTGATCTTCCTGGATCATATGATGCCGGGGATGGACGGAATTCAGACCCTGCAGAAGCTGAAGGAGGAGGATCTGGTATACGATACTCCGGTGATCTGTCTTACGGCGAATGCCATTTCCGGCGTTCGGGAGAAATATCTGGCCGAGGGCTTTGCGGATTATCTGTCCAAACCCATCGAGGTAAAGGAATTGGAGGCGATTCTGGAGAAGTATCTGCCGAAGGAGAAGCTGGTTCAGGCAGAGGACGGCGACTGGATCGAAGCGGATCAGACGTCTTCGGGAGAAGAAACCGGTGTGGAACAAAAGAAGGATTCTCCGGATAATGAAGAGAGCGAACCGGTCGGATCGGATCCATCCGCGGAAGCCGGAACTCCCGTGGAATATCTGACGCAGCACGGGCTAAATACAGCAGCCGGGATCGAGTACGCCGCAGGCATGGAAGAATTCTACATAGAAGTAGTTCAGGCATTTGCGGATGGGTACGAGGCGAAGGCAGAAGAGATCCGGAAGGACTACACGTCGAAAAACTGGAACGATTACAGAACCCGCGTGCACGCCCTGAAGAGCACGGCGAAGATGATCGGTGCGGACACCCTGTCTGCCATGGCGCTTGAGCAGGAAATGGCCGCAAAGGACGAGAAGGTGGAACTGATCGATGCCGGATATGAACCGCTGATCCGGGCCTACACAGAGGTTACGGAGATGATCCGTAAGGCGCCGGGAATCCACTGAAAAGAGAAACCGGAACGAAAGAACACATTTGATATAAGGAGGTTTCATGGTGACTAAGATCCTGATTGTAGATGATGAACCTATGATGCTGATGGTGACGAAGAAGATCCTGTCCGGAAAATACGAGATCCTCTGCGCGGGTTCGGCCAGAGAAGCCATTGAAATCTATGATAAGGAACGCCCGGATATGATCCTGACGGATCTTTTGATGCCGGAAATGACCGGCTTCGAGATGCATCAGACCCTGCAGGAGAAGTACACGGAGAAGATCCCTGTCATGTATATGACGGCGGATGATACGGATGAGACGGAGGGGAAGGGATTCGATCTTGGAGCTGTGGATTTTATCCGTAAGCCTTTCCGTGCGGATGTTCTTCTTCGAAGAGTGGATAACATCCTGCAGAATCGGGAGATCATCCGGGATCTGAAGGAAGAAGCCACCACGGATAAGCTCACCGGCCTGCTGAACAAAGCCGGTGCGGTTCAGGCTTTTAAGGAAGCCTGCGAGAAGAGAGACGGGTTCTTCATGATGATCGATCTGGACAGCTTCAAGCTGGTTAATGACCTTTACGGTCATGATTTCGGTGACGATATCCTGAAATGCTTTGCAAAACTCCTTCATGAGAATCTGTCCAGAGAGGAAGATCTGTCTGCCCGGATCGGCGGCGATGAATTCATGGGATTCCTTTCCGGCAGCCGGGACAAGTCCCGCGTGGAACGACTGGCCAATATCCTGAATGTGAAGTTTCTGGAGGAAGCAAAGCAGATCCTCGGTCCTGATATGAACATCCCTCTCGGTACCTCCATCGGTGCGGTTGCGGTACCGGAATTCGGCCGGGATTACGAAGAGCTGTTCCGACTGGCGGATCAGACGCTGTACGGCGTAAAACAAAACGGAAAGCACGGCTATGCGGTTCATAAAAAGGCGGAGATGATATTGTCCGAGGACAGCAGTCCCGAGGAGGATCTGAAGCGCATCAGTCAGGTGCTTTCGGAACGAAATGTTGCCAACAGCGCTCTGTGGCTGGGGCAGGATGCCTTCGCTGATGTCTACCGTTTCCTGGTTCGGTTAACCTCCAGATATAAGATGGTGGCGCATAAGCTCCTTTTCACGCTTCGCCCGTCAAATACCTCGGTGAGAACGGAGGCTTTTGAAGAGGCTGTGAAAGCCTTTGGGGAGAATCTGCATCTGCATCTTCGTAAGAGTGATCTTATGATGCAGAGCCGGAACAATCAGTTCTTCCTGCTGCTTCCCGAACTGGATCACGCATATGTAGAACTGGTGGTAGGGCGGATCCTGGACACATTCAATGAAACCGGCTATGCCGATCAGGTGCGGGTGGTTTATCAGGCGGCATATCTGTCCGAGGAAGTATAAGGTATCCGGTCTGTAAGAAATTATTTGTGTTTATTTACGTTTTGTGCTACACTACACCCTGAATGTTTTCAGGAGAGGTTATACCATTGGATCTGAAGAAGAAAGCGCTTTGGTCAGTGCTGTCACTGGGCATAGCCGTATTTACAATCTGGTTCGTGATCAAACAGAGCGGGATGTCTCTTGAGGATTTCGGGGAATCGTTGATGAATGCCAGGGTGAGCTGGATCATGCTGTCGATCCTGTGCATGTTCCTGTATATCCTGTTTGAAGGGGTTTCTCTGATTCAGATCATTCGTGCCTGCGGGCATCCGAGACATTTCGGGAGAGGATTCTTGTATTCCGCAACGGATACATATCTGTCGGCCATCACTCCTTCGGGAACGGGTGGACAACCGGGAATCATATTCTTTATGATGAAGGACGGGATTCCGGGGGCCGTGATCACGGCTGCGCTGGTGATCAACTTTGTGGCATTCAACCTGGGCCTTTTGTTCTGGGCAGTTACAGGGATCCTGATGGCACCCGGAACATTTTCGAGTTATCCTCCTCTTGGCAGGATATGCATTATAGTCGGGTTCTGTATCTTCATTATACTGTTTTTGGTGGGAATCCTGATGCTTCGGAAACGGGAGTTGATCTTCCGGATCGCCATGAAGCTGGTGTCATTCTTACACAAGATAAAGATCGTGAAGAATCCGGAGAAGTATCACCGGAAGCTGGAACACGTGATGGAGGAATACAAAACCTGTGTGGATGTGGTGGGCGGCCATAAGGGAATGTGGTTCCAGGCGTGCCTGATGAACATCCTGCAGCGTTTCGTGCAGATCGTGGTGACGGTATTTGCCTATCGTGCACTGGGCGGTCTGGGCTCGGTTCGGGAACTGTTCTCCACTCAATGTCTTGCAGCGATCGGATCCACCTGTGTCCCGATCCCGGGAGCCATGGGGATCTCGGATTATCTGATGATCGAGGGATATACGAAACTGATGCCGGAGGAATTTGCGTTTCAGGTTCAGATGCTGAGCCGGGGCATTTCTTTCTATTGTTGCGTTATTGTCAGTGGAATCACGCTTGTGATCGGACTTTTATTGTTAGGGAGACGGAAGAAAAAATGATTGGAGTATTTGATTATACGGTTATCCTTACTTATCTTTCCGCAGTTTCCGCAGTGATGGGGATCATCGTTTCCCTTTATGGGAGCGGTCATCCGTATATTGGGTCATTTTTCCTGCTGGTCTGCGGGCTGTGCGATGCTTTTGACGGAAAGGTTGCCAGAAAGAAGAAGAATCGGACGGATTTTGAGAAGAGCTTCGGAATTCAGATCGACTCCCTGGCGGATCTGATCTCCTTCGGTGTTCTTCCGGGTGCCATCGGATTCGGACTTCTGCATGCGAGTGAGAAGTATACGGAGCTTGCGGCACTTCATCCCGTGAAGGAAAGCCCCCATGGTCTTTATTCCATCCTGTTTATCGTTATAATCGTAATATATGCGCTTGCGGCGCTGATCCGTCTGGCGTATTTCAATGTCACGGAAGAAGAACGATCCCGGACAGAAGGCGGTGTGCGCAAGACTTATATCGGTCTTCCCGTAACCTCCTCCGCACTGATCTTTCCGTCGGTGCTTCTGATCCGGTTCATCACGAATATGGACTTCACGCCGATCTATTTTGCGGTTATGATCGTGACGGCCTTCCTTTTTGTATCCCGGATCCGCATCGCAAAGGCAGGAACCAGAGGAATCCTTATCATGATCGGAATCGGAGTTGTGGAATTTGGAGTCATGCTGTATTTCCTGCTTACAAGGGGTGCTGTTCCGATTCATCCGTAAATGTGCAGAGTGTGAAGGCTCTCTTCACGCACAAGTGATATTCACGGAGCATCTCCGTGGATAATCTGGAATCAGGAGTATGTTTTATGGATATGCTTACATTTCTTTATCATACGGCGCCCGGAAGGGCGCTTCTGAAACCGCTCAGCAGTCGGACTCTGTCCAAGGTCTGCGGGGCGGTTTTAGATTGCGGACTCTCAAAGCCGCTGATCCCCGGATTTATAAAGAAGGCCGGGATCGATCCGGAGGAGTATGTCATGGATGGGTTTACCTGTTTCAATGACTGCTTCTGCCGCCATATCCGGGAAGGGCTTCGGCCGGTGGAGCAGGATCCGCTGAAAATGATCGCACCCAGTGATGGGCTTCTGTCTGTATGGGCCATCGGAGAAGGAACAGTCCTGCCGGTAAAGCAGAGTGAGTACTCTGTGGCGCGGCTGCTCCGGGACCGGAAGCTTGCGGAACGTTATGAGGGCGGACTGGCACTGGTGTACCGGCTCTGCGTGAACCATTACCATCGTTACGGCTATGTGGAGAGTGGACGAAAGTCGGTAAATCGCTTTATCCCCGGGGCGCTGCATACCGTAAGACCGGTGGCGCTGGAAGCCCGACCGGTATTCGTGGAGAACTGCCGGGAATATACCTGCATCAAGACAAAGAACTTCGGCGTGCTGACCCAGATGGAGGTGGGCGCCATGCTGGTGGGCAAGATCGCCAACCATGAGCAGGGACGGGCCGAGGTGATTCGGGGCGACGAGAAAGGGACCTTT
>CAMPAX010000071.1 GCA_946633495.1 uncultured Lachnospiraceae bacterium
CATCCGGGATCCTTCCGAGCGCCACTTCATTTCCAGTAGTTACAAGTCCGTAACGGATATGCCGGAATGGCAGGATGGACAGGATCGGTGCATCCCCTGCGGCTTCCTTCGCACGGTTCATTTTTTCTTCTTCGATCACCAACGGGATCACCCTGGTACCTGCCAGCTTTTCGCCGGCACGGACCGGATAGTCCCCGTGGATCGTGGCGATCATCATTTCTCCGAGACCGTTTACCTGCTGCAGCTTCTCGCGGTCGATCTTCAGTAATCCGTCTATGGCAGCACGGATCTCGATCTTCCCTTCGCTGGGCTCCGAGGCCGTCATGGTCTCCGAATCCCCCATGCAGATCTGCCGCAGGATCTCGGCCGCTTCGTCTTCGTGAAGCATCCCTTCGGTCTTCTCCCATACGTATAAATGATCTTTTCCGACAGACAGAAGAACCGGGATATCCTCCGAAGTTACGATATGTCCCTTTTTGAACACCGGGCCTTTGCTCTGCCCCGGCAGGATCTGTGTAATGTCGTGACACAGCACATGACCCACGGCGTCACGGGTATTGATCAGTTTCATATAGTGCTCCTCCACACTCCGCACGGATACGTGCATTATCATATGCCGGGTTCAGACGGTCAGCAATGATCTTCGCAGGCATAAAAAAATCCCGTGAACATCATCCAGTCCATAAACCGGGCAGGATACGTCTTCAGGGGATATACAATCGGTTGCGATACAGATCAATGTATCAGGATCCGTTACACTTTGAGGACAGATCTCTTTTCGTACGACTTCAATCTTCGGGTACGCCGAATTCTTGAAGCCTTCGAGAATGATAATGTCCGGTGGATTCGGCAGGCGTTTCATCTGTTCGATCAACACTTCCGCTTCGATCGTCCGCTTTGTCATAGCCTTCGGTTCCGGCCCATCCGTGCTTTTCGACACATCTGTCTGCGCCGCTTCACTCCGTCCGATATCCACCTGAGCCTTTGGCCCCATAGCCTGCACATCAAGCACACACCGGGTATCCGAAACCACCACCGTACACACGGCGCCGGCTCTGCGGCACCTTGCCGTATCCGTATTCTCTGCCTCATCGATATGATCCTGACCGTCATGCTTCAGCACGCCGACCGTATATCCATCCCGGATAAACTCATTGATCAGCTTTTCGATGAGACCTGTCTTTCCGCTGTTATGATATCCGGATACAGCAAAAACAACCGGAAAACGAAGCTCCAGATACTCATCCTTTGTATTGACATTTTTCACGATCCGCCGGTCAAAGCTTGTAAACTTCAGGCTCACAAACTTAGTCCTGACCCGGTTCATGATCTCGATCAGCTTATACCGTTTCTCCCGGATCAAAGCTTCGATCACCGGAAGAATCCGCTTCGAATATATGGCACAGAGGGGATGCACATGCTCCTCATCCGTCACCACATAACAGTCATAATCCGAGGAAATGAATTCCGCAAGATACTCCGCGATCTCCCGATTCACAAAGGGCATGTCCGCCGCACAGATAAAGACATACTCCTCTTTTGCATGACTCAACAGCTGACGGATACCCTCGATGGGGCCGATGCAGTCAGCTTCATCATACACCACCCTAAGGCCTTCGGCCTCATACAGTCCCCGCTGAGACGCAGAAACAAGAACCTCACCGCAGTCTGAAAACTGCCGGGAGATCCTTCCGATCATAGTCTCATTCTGAAATTCCAACAGGGCCTTGTTCTGCCCCATGCGGGTGCTCTTCCCCCCGGCCAGAATGCCGACAGAGAAGGTGGGTATCTTTTTCTTCATGGCAAATGCACTGCCCTCCATCCGTGATTTGAATTTAGATCCACGGTCATTTTCAGTCTTTACCATTTTATCACATCCCCGGTCAAAAAAAAACAACGAAAGAACCCCGGAGCAGATTTGCTGACTCCGAGGTTCTTCACCTGTTTCAACTATGTTGTCATGACCTACGGCATTCGGATCACCTTCACCGTATCTCCCGGGTGTACCTCCGTCTCCTTCGGCAGGTCGATGTAGCAGTTGCAGTCCAGCAGATTGCTGAGGACTGAGGATGCATGGCTCTTTGCCGGGATTGTAACTCGCCCGCCCTTTACCCGGGCCCGAAGCAGCCTCCGCATACGGTTCACCTTCGGGTACTCACTTTCCAGCACTGCGTCCTCGGTAACAGGAAGGTATGCACTGCAGCCTGTCAGCTTCGCCGCCACCTGCCAGAAGTAAAGATCATAATTCACCAACGCCGCATAGGGATTCCCTGACAGACTCAGGATTGCTTTGCCATCCTTCACGCTTCCGATGGTCGGCGTTCCCGGTTGCACATTGATCCCGGAGAATATCCGCTTTGCGCCGATGCTGTCCAGAACCTCCGGCAGAAGATCCTTCTTTCCGACGGATACTCCGCCGGTAGTTATCACCACATCCGCGGTCTGCAGCGCCCGCTCCAGCACTGCCGCAATCTCCTTCTCGTCATCCGCACATATGCAATGTTCTGCCGAAAAGCCTGCCGCAACAAGACTTGCAGTCAGAGTATATGCGATACTGTTGTAGATTCTTCCTGTCTCCGGTTCCAAGGCCGTTGCTTCTTCATGTCCGGCCCGGAGAAATGCGCTCACTTTGGTAACTGCCTCCAAAAATCTCGAGGATTTTGCAGTTTTATCTGCCACATCACACAGCTCACTGCCGGTGGAAATGACGGACACCGTCAGTCTCCGCACTACCGGAACAACCGAAATCCCGAGGCTGGCCAATATGCCTGCCTCCACCCGGTCGATCCTCCGTCCCGCGGTCAGAACCACACTTCCCTTTTGGATATCCTCTCCGACTCTGCAGTAGTTTGTATAGGGAGCAACTCTCTTATAGATCAGAACCTCTTTCTCCCCGTAGTCTGTGTCCTCCTGACGGACCACCGCGTCGTACCCCTCCGGAACCAGGGCCCCGGTCATGATACGTACAGCAGTACCCCGGAAATCACTGTCCGTATGACAGGGTTCTTCGTTGCTGCGTTCCACAGTATGATAAACCGAATCATCCTCTGTATGCCCTTCTGAATGACCGGTTGGCGCAGTCTCAACACACCCTTCCGAATGACGGATTGAAGCATCCCCTGCCAGCATCTCACCCGTCACATGGAGTAACACCGGATGATCCGGCGCCGCATCCTTCACAGTCTCTGCACAAACGGCATATCCGTCCATGGCAGATTTTGGGAAATGCGGCACATCAAAAGCCGAACGGATGTCTTCGGCCAATACCCGGCCGGTGGCCTCCATGAGAGGTACCATTTCACAGGCAGTTATCGGTAGCAGCTCCGCAGTCAGCTGAGCCGCCGCTTCTTCAATTTCCATTCCATCACCTCTAACCCTGACAGAGGGGTACTGTCCATTCGCCATGCCGGCCTCTCCGATCGCTTCACGATCGTCGATGCCGCGGCGTTCGCCGTATAGTTCTGCTTCGTCATTGCTTTGCCTGTGAGCAAGCTCACGCAAAGCCTGACTCGCAGAACTGCATGGCTCATTGCTCGCGCAGCTTCTCGATATTTACTGCGCACACCTTATACTCCGGGATACGCGCGAAGTCGTCCAGCGCCGCATTTGTAAGGGTATTCACCGGAGAATCCGGGAAATGGAAGGGCATCCAGGTCTCTCCCTCGGACACCTTACGTCCTACCCTTGCCGTTGCGGTAATGCTGCCGCGCCGGCTGCTGACACGGATCCGCTCGCCGTTCCTGATCCCGAGCCGGTCTGCATCCTTATAATTCACTTCGATAAAGCCTTCGCCTGCGATCTCCACAAGGCCCGGAGCTCTTCTTGTCATGGCAGCCGCGTTGTACTGATACAGGATACGTCCCGTGGTCAGAACATACGGATAGGATTCATCCGGAAGCTCCTGAGACGGCTTATATACCGCCGGATACAGAAGCGCCCGTCCGCGGGCCGGCTTGCCCACATGCATGATCGGCGTACCGGTGGTATTCCGGTCACGGCAGGGCCACTGCAGGGACTCGCCTGCGTCCAGCCTTGCGTAATTGATCCCCGCAAAACTCGGCGTTACGGAAGCGATCTCATCCATGATCTCCGAAGCCGTCATATGTGGCTGGGGATAGCCCATGGCATTCATAAGATCGATGATGATATCCGTATCCAGGCGCATATCGCCTTCTACGGTCACCGCCGTACGGATCCGCTGTACACGGCGCTCGGTATTTGTGAATGTTCCTTCTTTCTCCGCATAACTTCTGCCCGGAAGGATCACATCCGCATACTTCGCGGTCTCGGTCATGAAGAGTTCCTGGATCACAAAGAATTCCAAACTCTGCAGCGCCTTCTTTATATGCTCGGTATCCGGATCCGTCACAATCGGATCCTCACCGCAGATATACAGACCTTTGATCTTACCTTCGATGGCTGCCGGGAACACATCCGTAGCCTTAAGACCCGGCTTCGGATTCATGCGCACGCCCCAGGCCTGTTCAAACTTCTCCTTAACCTCCGGATTATCCACCTTCTGATAGCCCGGATAGTCCGTGGGCTGTGCACCCATGTCACAGGCACCCTGCACGTTGTTCTGACCACGCAGCGGATTCACACCGCAGCCGCTCCGGCCTACCTTGCCGCAGAGGAGAGCCATGTTGGACATACTCATAACGCCTTCGGTACCGGTGGAATGCTCGGTAACACCCAGACAGTAAATGATGGGCGCCTTCCTGGCGGTGGCATACATCCGTGCCGCCTCTACCAGTTTGTCCGGATCGATGTGGCAGATCTCTCCCACCTTCTCCGGTGTATATTCATCTACCAGTTCTTTCAGCTTCTCGTAATCCTCGGTGAACTTCTCGATATATTCGTGATCGATCAGGTCTTCCTTTATCATCACGTGCATCATGCCGTTTGCAAATGCCACATTGGTTCCCGGACGAAGCTTAAGATGGATATCCGCATCCTTTGAGAGACCGATGGATCTGGGATCAACGACGATGAGTCTTGTTCCCCGCTGCACTGCCTGACGGATCTGCATACCCACCACCGGATGCGCTTCTTCCGGATTGGAACCTACCAGAAGGATGCAGTCCACATCATGGGTGATATCGTAGATCGGATTTGTCATGGCACCGGAACCCAGTGTCTTTGCCAGACCGGCTACCGTTGCGGAATGGCATACCCGGGCACAGTTGTCCGTGTTGTTGGTTCCGAAACAGGTACGGACCATCTTCTGAACCATGTAAATATCTTCATTTGCGGAACGGGAACATGCAAAGCCGGCCAGAGAATCCCCGCCGTACTTCTCCTTCAGTTCCATGAACCGTTTTGCGGTATAGGAGATCGCCTCTTCCCAGGTGGCAGGTTCGAATTCGCCTGTCTCCTTATTCTTTATGAGCGGTGTCTTCAGACGATCCGGTGAATTCACGAAATCAAAGCTTCCGGAACGTCCCTTGACACAGAGCAGGCCATGATTGGAAGGTCCGTCCGCTGCTTCCACATCCACGATCTGATTGTTCTTTACGATCAGATAGAACTGACATCCGGTTGCACAATGCGGGCAGGTGGTGAGAACCTTCTTCGTCTCCCAGCTGCGGTATTTTGCCTGCCGCTTCAAAGTCAGCGCACCCGTAGGACAGGCAGCCACACAGTTACCGCAGGACTCACATCCCGTACTCTTCCAGTCCGGTCCGAAGGGAGCATCCACTGTATGGAACACGCCGGTCCGCCCGTTTTTCATGGTATGATTGACAGCCGCACGGTTGCAGGCGCTGATGCAGCGCTGACAGTGAATACATTTACTCGGATCATAGGAAATGTATGGATTATCCTCCAGCTTCGGGAGTTTTCCTTCGATCTTTCTTCTGGAGCCGGTATAAGGCGACTCCTTGATCTCATACCGGTTGCAGAGTTCCTGCAGCGTACACTTCCCGTTCCGGGGACAGTTCATACAGTCCACGGTATGATTGGAAAGCAGCAGTTTCAGCATCTCCTTCCGATATTCCGTAAGCTTCGGCGAATCCGTGTTGATCACCATGCTGTCTTCCAGCTTGGTACGGCAGGCCGCAAAAAGCTTCTCATATCCTTCGATCTCCACCATACAAAGCCGGCAGGAGCCGATGTCACTGTAATCCTTTAAATGGCAGAGCGTGGGGATCTCCACACCGATCTCTTTGCAAAAGTTTAATATCTTTATTCCTGCTTTCGCGTCATAGTACTTCCCGTTGATCATCACCCGGATATCATTGGCAGCCGAAGCCTCCTCCGTCCGGTCTGCATTTGCCATCTTAAATACTTTTTTCTGAACCTCGATCCGTGCACTGTCAGAGGTTTTGCTATTATCTACCATGGACATTTTCCTCCCTTATTCCAACCAAAACTTTGCATTACCACGGACACTTTCCTCCTTCCATGGCTCCACACCCGAAATGATCACAGCGGAGGCATCTTCCGGCTTCCCGAACAGCCTCCTCCGGGGTCATGGGCATTTCCACATGTTTGAAGTCCTGGCGCCGCTCGAAGGGATCTCTCTCTTCGATCTCGGCACGTCCTGTCGGAACGCATCGGTTCGGCTTAGCCTGAGGAGCCTCTGCCTCACAGAGGATCTTGTGATGGTAGCCGAGGTATTCATCGATATTATGAGCCGCCACCTGGCCTGCTGCTATGGCATTGATGGCTGTGGACGGTCCTGTCACACAGTCTCCGCCGGAGAACACGCCTTCCACATCCCGGATCGCACACGTCTCATCTGCCAGGATCCGGCCCCGCTCGGTGGGGATTCCGGCAGCATCAAATGCAGCCACATCACAGCGCTGTCCTACACCAAGGATCAGATAATCGCAGGTAACACGGTAAGGATAGTTGCTGGAATGTTCTGTTTTTACAAATCCGAACTGATCATATTCACCCACGATCTCCGGCTGCAGCCAGAGAGCGGAAATCTTTTCCGGGTCCTCCTGATCCTGCTCCAGGTTCAGGAAGGAAACCAGCGTCCGGAAACGAACACCCTCTTCCGCCGCACTTTCCATTTCGGAAGCCAGTGCTGTATAATCATCTCTCTTTCTCGTAAAGACACGTACGGTCTTTGCATTCAGACGAAGGGCCGTGCGAGCCGCATCCATGGCAACATTTCCGCCGCCGATCAGAGCCACATCTTTTCCCGTAAGGTCGATCTTTTCTCCGCGGGCAACTGCCTGAAGGAAATCCGCAGCAGGGATCACATTCTTTGCATTCGCATTCTCCACCGGCATACGGTTGCCCAGCTGGGCACCGAGGCCCAGAAATACCGCGTCATACCGGGAGCGGAGTTCCTCCACGGTAATATCCCGTCCGATCTTCACGCCTAAATGTACTTCGATATCTCCGGCATTCAGGATCGCTTTGATATCCTCATCCAAACGAGCCTTCGGAAGCCGGTATTCGGGGATGCCGTACCGCAGCATTCCGCCCAGCTTCTCATGCTCATCATATACCACCACCCTGTGACCCATCAGGGCAAGGAAATAAGCACAGGTAAGACCGGATGGTCCGCCGCCCACGACGGCGATGCTCTTCCCTGTCTTTACATTTGCAGGCGGTGTCTTCACCCGATCCGCAGAGATCTGGTCCACGGCATATTTTTTCAGTCCCCGGATGTTGATGGGCTGATCGATGATGGATCTACGGCACTTCTTCTCACAGGGATGCTCGCAGACCATGGCACAGGCCGTAGGGAACGGATTTCGATCCCGAATGATATTGATGGCACCCGCATAGTCCCCGTTTTTGATCATGGCAACATAACCGGGGACGTCCACGTGTGCCGGACACAGCGTCATACAGGGAACCGTCTGTCCCACCGCCTCCGCACAGCTGCGCCGCCTGATATGACTTTCATATTCATCTGCAAACTCAACAAAGCTGTCCAGCATGGTATTGGCCGCAACCACACCGACTGCGCAGTCCGATGATTCGGAGATCATGGTACAGAGCGCCTTCAGCCGTTCCAATGTCTCTTCGGTGGCATTTCCGTTCAGGATATCCTTCAGCATCCGTTCCGCTTCCACCAGACCATCCCGGCAGGGAACACACTTCCCGCAGGACTGATTCATGGACATCTGCAGGATCGACTGATACATCACCAGCGGACACATTCCCGGAGGATACGATGTCATTCTGGATCTGAATTTGTTCAGGGCAATATCCATACGATCCATCATATTACCCCTCTTTGCAAGTTTTCTGTTCATCCGTTTTACTCCCTTTTTTTATTTCAGCCCTTATACAAAACGCCGGGACAGATCCCATGACCCTCCCGGCGTATTTCTGACCATTTGTTTAAAACAGTTTCCTCATTGTCAGGATATTCTGCCCATCGGTATATTCATACAGCATGGAATCCATGCTCTTCTTCACCATAAATATCCCAAGTCCGCCGATCTGTCTTTCTTCCGCGGAGAGAGTCACGTCCGGATCCGGTTTTGCCAGCGGATCATATGGAATCCCGCTGTCGATAAATGTGATATCGACTCCCGTCGAATCAGCCGGTTTTTCCAAACGAATCTTTACTTTGCCCACATTCGGTGTATAAGCATAGTGTGCAACGTTGACGAAGATTTCTTCCACTGCTATATCGATCTGCATCTGGACCTTCATCGGACAATCATGAGCCTCCAGCCACTGGTCCATGAATGCAAGTACCTCTTCTAGATTATCCACTTTTGCGTCCAATTCCAATTCATTCATGCTGTTCACCCCTTAAGCCGGCAGTTACAATCCGCCTGACTACTACATTTTACCATAAAACTCACGGAATACCAACAATTATTATAAAAAACAGACAAAAAAAGAACGATACCGGATCCCATGGTATAAAAACCACAGATCCGGCATCGTTCCCGAGGGCTTTCCATAAGAGCAGATCAGAGGATCCGCGTACCGGGCAAAGCCCTGTATTTCAGCGTAACGGTATATTAGCAAACTCCCTGAGCGATCATAGCTTCAACAACCTTCTTGAAGCCGGCGATATTTGCGCCTGCCACATAGTTGCCTTCCATGCCGTATTCCTTAGCTGCATCATCGATGTTGTGATAGATACCAACCATGATACCCTTCAGCTTAGCGTCTACCTCTTCGAAGCTCCAGGAAAGTCTCTCGGAGTTCTGGCTCATCTCAAGAGCGGAAGTAGCAACACCGCCTGCATTTGCAGCCTTACCGCCGACGAACGGTACGTTGTTTGCCTGGAAGTACTCTGTAGCCTCGATGGTGGTAGGCATATTTGCGCCTTCTGCCACATACTGAACGCCGTTGGCAACCAGCATCTTTGCATCTTCGATATCCAGCTCGTTCTGGGTTGCGCAGGGAAGAGCGATATCAACCTTATACTGCCATACGCCATGCTCGCCGTTCTGCTTTGCATGATACTCTGCTGAAGAACGTGCTGCAGCATACTCGGTCAGACGTGCACGCTTTACTTCCTTTACTTCCTTCAGAAGCTCAACATCGATCCCTTCCGGATCATAGATCCAGCCTGTGGAATCAGATACGGTCACAACCTTTGCGCCCAGCTGCTGAGCCTTCTGGCATGCATAGATCGCAACATTTCCGGAACCGGAGATCGCTACAACCTTGCCTTCCATCTTATCATTGTGGCACTTAACCATCTCTTCTGTCAGGTACAGAAGACCATAACCTGTTGCCTCTGTACGAGCCAGAGAACCGCCGTAGGTCAGACCCTTGCCTGTAAGAACGCCTTCATACAGACCCTTGATCCGCTTATACTGACCGAACATGAAACCGATCTCGCGAGCGCCGGTTCCGATATCACCTGCCGGAACGTCCTCATCAGCGCCGATATACTTGGACAGCTCTGTCATAAAGCTCTGGCAGAACTTCATGATCTCGTTGTCAGACTTGCCCTTCGGATCGAAGTCGGAACCACCCTTACCACCGCCGATCGGAAGTGTTGTAAGAGAGTTCTTGAAGATCTGCTCGAAACCGAGGAACTTGATGATGCCGAGGTTTACGGACGGATGAAGGCGAAGACCTCCCTTGTAGGGCCCGATGGCATTGTTGAACTGTACACGGAAACCACGGTTTACCTGTACATTACCGTTATCATCTACCCACGGTACGCGGAACATGATCTGACGATCCGGCTCGGTGATCCGCTCCAGGATCGCAAGCTTTCTGTACTTCTCCTCATCCTGCTCG
>CAMPAX010000072.1 GCA_946633495.1 uncultured Lachnospiraceae bacterium
GTGTCATATTTTGACACCGGCAACATAATTTCATAATAGCTTCGAACTTCTTCTACAAAAAGCCCCAAAAAACTGTTATAATTTCCTTATAGGCATACGACCTTAATTGACCGGAAAATAAGGAGCAACGAAGTCATCATCAAAAAATCTGTATCGAGGTATTCGTCTATGAAAAAGAAAAACCGGAAATGGCGGGCCGCCTGCTTTGCAGTCGGTTCCCTGCTGATGAGCGGGATGATCGTCGGACATGCGATCCCCGCATATGCAGAAAATGTCCCTGAAGGTACATCCTACCCGGAAAGCTTTGATCTTCGTCGTGTGGATACGGACGGAGACGGAACTCCGGACAGATGCTATGTCACATCCGTGAAAAACCAGCGTCCCTTCGGTACCTGTTGGGGCTTTGCCGCAACCGCTGCCTCCGAAATCAGTATCCTTGGGTCTCTTCTTGCGGACGACCCGGATGCTTATAAGACGCTGGATCTCTCCGAGAAGCAGCTTGCTTATTTTTCAAACTCCCATATCGACGACCCTTCCGATCCGCAGAATGGGGAAGGCATCTATATCAGTGATGCAAAAACTTCCGCCGATTATTATCGGGGCGGAAATTCCTTCCTGGCTACCAATATCTATTCCAAAGGGATCGGACCGGTTTCGGAAAGCCGGGACGCAGCCTTTATCTATCGGGGGAAAAACGGGAATACCGCACAGCAGTATTTCGACGGTGCCTACCAGGATTCGTCTTACAGCCTGAAGGATGACTGGTCCATCGATCCTGACCTTAAGTATGAGCAGGACTATATCCTGAAAAGCAGCTATGTCCTTCCCTCTCCCTCGGGACGCGATGATTTTGGGCAGTACCAATATAATGAAACCGCCACAAATCTGATCAAAGAACAGCTTCTTCTGAAGCATGGTGTAAGCATCGGTTTTTATGCGGTTTCCTGGCATCCCGATCAGGATCCGGACGAAGAGCAGAACGTGCTGAATACAGACACCTGGGCACATTTTGTTCCCTCCACCCAGGACGCCATGAATCATGCCGTCTGTATCGTCGGTTGGGATGATCATTACCCGAAGGAGAATTTTCTCTCCACACCGGAGGGTGACGGTGCCTGGCTCGTAAAGAACAGCTGGGGGGCCGGAACGGAAACCTTCCCCAACCGCGGGACCGGTGACTGGGGACTTCTGGAGGGGCAGGACTCCGGACCGGATTATACGCCAACCTCCGACATTCACACCGGATATTTCTGGCTGTCCTATTATGATCGAAGCATCACCACTGTGGAAGCACTGGAGTTCGATGTTTTTAAGGGGACACGGAATTACAGTCTTGACGAGTACGACTATATGCCGGCTTCCACAAGCACCTCCTCAACCCATCAGGAGCTCGTAAAATCCGCAAATATCTTCACAGCAAAGGGCAGCGAAGAGATAAACGCAGTCTCCTGCATGACCGAACAGCAGAACACAAAGGTTACCTATGAAGTCTATCTCATGCGGGATGATGCGGTTTCACCCGAAGACGGACTTCTTATGGCCAAGGTGGAAGAGACCTATCCCTACGGCGGATTTCATAAGACCACACTGGATACACCGATCCTTGTACAGCGTGGGCAGCGCTATTCCGTGATCATCACGATAGCTTTACCGGACGGCGGCTACGAAGTGGACTTCAATGCCGGCCAGGGCAAAGGCAGCGTCGTGAACCTTCTGGAAGGAAGTTATTCCGTAGCAGTCGTCAACCCCGGAGAAAGCATGTTCTGCAAGGACGGAACCTGGTATGATCTCTCGGAAAAAGAAACGGTAGATCTTGCGGCAGGATCCAAAAAGGAATTATTTAACCAGGGAAATTACGCCATTGATAATTTCCCGATCAAGGGCTTCGGTGAGATCAAGCCGGGCAATATGGCTATGCGTCTGGTCGGAGATCGGACCTTCTATCCTGTGGACGGAGAGAATTCCGGTCCGGTCCGGTTGGAATTTGATGGTAACGGAGGGTATCCTCTGGGGAATCCCGCTATCGAATGGCGCCTTACCGAAGGAAGTGAAAAGATAGTATCCATGACGTTAAATGCCCAGAAGACCAAGGCCTCCTTCAAGGCCTTAAACGTAGGCCGGGCGGATGTGATCGTAACGGTCCAGGGCGTCGGAACGGAATTTTTCTCGATCAACGTCGATCCCATCAACCTGATAACCGTGATCCCGCTCATTTCCAACGGCGCCGTAACGTATGACGGAAAAGCACAGGAACCCCCGCTCTACGTAGTCGCTACGAACGGTATTCCCGCCATCGCCGGAGAGGATTATACACTGGCCTTTTCTGATAATGTAAAATGCGGAGCTGCCCGTATCTCTGTCGTCGGGATTGAACCGTTCCGGGGAGAACAAACGAGTTATTTTGCGATCACTCCTGCCAAAGCTGCGATCAAAAGCGCTTCCGGCGAAGGAACAAATGCAGTCATCATCGCTGAGGATCAGGCGGCAAGCGGAATCACCGCTTACCAGGCAGAATACCGAAAGAAGGGGGAGGAAGATTGGAAGGAGCTGAAATCTTCCGCAGCCGGCAGCACCATATCCATCGGAGGCCTGGAACCCGAAACCACCTACGAAGTACGGATCGCGGGATATGTAGATCTCCCGGAGGAAGCAGTTGGTGCTTATTTAAAACCCTTCTATATCGGCGAATACAGTGACACGATCGAAGTCACTACCGGCAAGGCCTATGCAAATGAATGGGTAAACGGCAAATGGTACGGAAAGGATGGTTCCCGGACCTACGCCCCCGTCGGGAAGTGGAAGCATAACAGCAAAGGCTGGTGGTACGCGGATACCGCCGGATGGTATCCGAAGAACTGCTGGCAGAAGATCGACGGCGTGTGGTACTATTTCCATGCCAACGGGTATGCGGCTCAAAATGAATTCGTAAAGGGCTGGTGGCTGGGCGCAAATTGTGCCTGCACCTACAGCTACCGCAGTGTATGGCATAAAAACAGCAAAGGCTGGTGGTACGGCGATCCTTCCGGCTGGTATGCAAAGAAAAAGACCTATACCATTGACGGCAAGGCCTGCCATTTTGATGCAAAGGGCTATTGTACAAACCCGTAACGTAAACCACATATCATCCTAAGCAGAAGCAAAGGATCTAAAAAGCGTCAGACACCTTACAACAAGGTAACCTTCGTCGAATCATAACAATGTAAAAAACTATTTTTGTTAAAGATTTTTATGTGATATTATGCTATAATCTCTACGTTATGGTATAAAATGGTGAAAGAATGAGGAATCGCAGGATAAGATATGGATAAGCGGAAAGTGATCTATTATACCGATGAGTTAAATGATGAATTTTCCACTGCACAGATCACACCCCGCAAGATCGACGAGAACTACGTCTATATCTACCGTACACCGTTTAAACGATTCACGCATTTTTTCTGGTACCGGATCATTGCCACACCCATCGCCTATGCATACGTGCGGCTGGTGTTCGGTCACAAGGTCCGGGGCAGATGGAAGTTTGAAAAACATCGGAAAGACGGATATTTCATGTATGGCAATCACACCCAGGACATGGCCGATCCTTTTATTCCGAATATGATCAACTTTCCGAAGACCAATTATGTGGTGGTTCACGCCAACAATGTATCCATGCCGGTACTCGGGAAGATCACTCCCTCCCTGGGAGCTCTGCCGCTTCCGGAAGGACTTGCGGCATATAAGAATTTCCTGGAAGCCATAGATACGCGGATTTCGGAAGGACACAGCGTGGTGATCTACCCGGAAGCACATATCTGGCCCTACTATACGAAGATCCGGAATTTCCCGGACACCTCCTTTGCCTACCCGGCAAAATCAGGTTCGCCGGTATACTGCTTTACGAATACATACCATAAGCGCAGATTCCGAAAGCAGCCGCGGATCATCACCTATGTTGACGGCCCCTTCTATCCCGATATGGATCTGCCGCTGAAGCAGCGAAAAAAAGAGCTCCGTGACAAAGTCTACCGCCGCATGTGCAAACGTGCGGAGCTGTCCGATCACGAGCAGATCAAATATATCGCACGAAATGATACTGATTTAAACCAGGAGACTGATGTATGATAGATATTCTGTTTTGCGGAAATGACGGTGTTTTTGACGGGGTGCTCACCTCAGCTCTCTCCATTCTGATGCGCACTGCCTCCGAAGAGCCGTTCTGCTTTCATATTTTCACGATGGATGTATCCCATCTGGATGAAAAATATGTCTGCATCAGTAAGGAGCATGTCCGAACGCTGGAAGACGCTGTGCGTACCTTCCATCCGGAGAACAGAGTGAAGGTTTATGACGTTACCCGCTACTACATGAAGGCGTTCTCCGGCTGTCCCAATGAGGGAGCCTACTGTTCTCCCTATACCCTGATCCGTCTTTTTGCGGATGTGGTAAAAGGGATTCCCGACAAGCTGCTGTATCTCGACGCCGACATCATGTTCAACCGGGATGTCCGGCTGCTTTGGGACACCGACCTTACAGGGTATGAGTATGCCGCTGCCCGGGATCATTACGGAAAGTACCTGCTGAACCCCAACTACATCAACGCCGGCGTTCTTCTCTTCAACATGAAGGAGTCCCGCCGGACCGGACTTTTCAAAAAAGCCCGGGCATGGATCAAACACAAGAAGCTGGTGTTCGCAGATCAGAGCGCACTGATCCGCTCCACCACCCGGAAGAAGATGCTTCCCCAGCGCTTCAACGACCAGAAATTCCTCCATCGGCACACTGTGGTCCGGCATTTTTCAAAGAGGCTTTTCTGGCTGCCGTATCCGCACACGGATAATATCAAACAATGGCATATTGAGAAGGTTCACTCCATTTTCAAATACCGGCAGTTTGATGATATATATGACAGATACCTGAAGATAACCAATAAAGGTTCAACATCCAACGAATAATACAGACAAAGGATTAATCATGAAAGAACAGTTCATCCCAATCTTCTATGCCTGCGACGATGCTTTTGTAAAGTTTACCATCGTATCCATACACTCACTGATCCGGAATGCATCGAAGGAGCACAAATATAAGATCCATATCCTTCACTCCGGTATCTCCGATGAGATGAAGAATATGGTAAACCGGCTTGAAAATGATAACTTTACGATCCTTTTTATCGATGTAACAGATTATCTGAAGTCCATTTCGGAGAAACTGCCTCTTCGGGACTATTATTCCAAAACCACCTATTACAGACTGTTCATTGCGGAAATGTTCCCGAATTATTCCAAGGCTTTGTACCTGGACAGTGATACGGTGATCTGCGGAGATATCAGCGAGCTCTACCTTACCGAGATCGGAGATGCATATTTAGGTGCCTGCCACGAGCAGGTCATGGTCCAGACCCGTGAATTCGGCGCGTATGTGGAGAAAGTCGTGGGGGTATCCCGATACAACTTCTTCAACGCCGGCATGATGCTGATCAACTGTGAACAGTTCCGGCTTCATTTTGTACTGGATAAGTTCATCGACTATCTGCATTATTACAATTTTGTCGTTACGCAGGATGAGGACTATCTGAACCTGATCTGCAAGGATCACGTATACTGGCTGGATCAGCGGTGGAATACGGAAACCTTCGGTCATATCCCCTATCCGGTGGAGCAGGCACAGATGATCCACTACATCATGACCAACAAGCCCTGGCATTATGAGGACTGTCTGTTCGGCGATATCTTCTGGAAATATGCGAAGGAGACGGAGGTCTATCAGGAGCTGCTGTCCATCCGTCAGTCCTACAGCGATGAGGAAAAGGCAAATGACGCCGCATCCTCTGTCCGGCTGACCGAAACCGCCATAAAGGAAACCAACCGCGATGATAACTTCCTTAACCGGATCAACCGGGACAAACGGGACAAGGACCGGGTGGAGATTCTGCGCAAGATCGACCAGTATGAGCTGGAAGGACGGTTCGACGAAGATGTGGAGAACGATCCCCCGGGAAGGATGCTGATGCCCGATGAGATCGAATATGTAAGAAAGACCAGAGCCGAGAAGCTGAAGACCAGGGTTGCCTTCAAGATGGCTCATAAATTCATCGATGAGCTGATCGAGGATAAAAAGTTCATCATCAAAGATATCAAAGGCGTAGAGCATTTCAAGAATCTGGATTGCGGCGCGATCATCACCTGTAATCATTTCAATGCATTCGACAGCTTTGCCATCCAGCTGGCTTACGAAGCCGCCGATCAGCCCAACCGCAATTTCTGGCGCGTGATCCGGGAGGGAAATTATACCTCCTTCCCCGGCTTCTATGGTTTTTTGATGCGCCATTGCAACACCCTGCCTCTGTCGTCCAATGCCGTTACCATGAAGAAATTCCTTCGGGGCATCGACGAGCTGCTGACGAACGGTGACTATATCCTGTTCTATCCGGAACAGAGCATGTGGTGGAACTATCGGAAACCGAAGCCGCTGAAGCGCGGCGCTTTCCAGTGTGCTGCAAGAAGCAACGCTCCCGTGCTTCCCTGCTTCATCACCATGAAGGACTCGGATGTTATGGGGGAGGACGGATTCTTCGTCCAGGAATATACCATCCACGTATCCGCGCCCATTTATCCGGAACCGGGACTTCCTCACCGCATACAGGCGGAGCAGATGATGTACAAGAATTATGAGCAGTGGAAGGAGATCTACGAAAAGGAATATCATATTCCTCTTTCCTACACCACCACGGGGAACACGTCACAACTGAAGGGCTTTGTTCCCGGGATTTAGAAAGATATCTGAAAACCTATGAAAACGTTATTGAAAAATGAGCTGAAACATTTACGGTCTCTGTCTGGTAAGCATATAATTCTTGCTCTCCTGGGGGCTCTGGTTCTTACCGCGTTCGCGGTGCTCCGTGCCCCCATAGACCTGACAAGGCTCTCTCCTGTCCAGGGGGCGGTGATGATCCTCATCCCCTTTGTATTTCTCTTTTTATACTACATTCTTACACAGCTGCCCGAGAGGTCCATCTTCCGGTTCATAAAATGTGTTTTCTATCTTCTGGCACCTCTCATCCCACTGTGGCTGACCCCCTTTTTCTATAAACAGAATCAATCCATCGAGTATGCCGAAGCCTTTTTCAGCCGCTTCCTTCCCATCTGGGCAGGGATCTGGATCCTGGGGCCTGCCGTACTCTATCTTTTGCTGCGCCTTCTTGTGTATGCCGGAGGAAAGCTTCGCCGGGAAAAAGGGTTTCCCACGAGATTTCTGTCCGATCTTGTCGTCATGTATACTCCCCAACAGAAGATCAGCGCCCAAAAAAGAACCGGAAAAAGCAAATGGGCCATGGCCGGAGTATGTATCCTTCTGGTCTCCATGGGCATCTTCATCTTCGTAGTTGCGCTGTTTTTGTTCAACGTCTACTCCAACATGGAATTTGAAGCGATCCTCTTCACGGTCACCTACGCTGAGGGCGGTCTTGCCCTGGAAGACATCATCGCAGGTACGGAATACACGATCCTTTTTGCCATCATCGCAGGTTATATCTGCTTCCACATGAGTAAATGCTTTCTGCATGACCGGCTGGAGGTGGTGGATTCCGGCAAGGAAGGAAAATACACGCTGGTGATGAACCGGAAAAAACGTCTGATGCAGGTGGGAATCTCCCTGCTGATCCTGGCGGTATGCGTAACATTTTTCTCCCTGCAGACGAATTTCATGCATTATATCGACGTGAAACTCGAAAAATCCACGATCTATGAAACTTATTACGTGAAACCGGACGAAACAGTGATCACCTTCCCGGAGAAAAAGAGAAATCTCATCTTCATTTATCTGGAATCTTTTGAGAATACCTATGCCTCCAGGGAGGTGGGCGGTGCCCAGGATCAGAATTACATGTCTGAACTGACCGCGCTCACGAAGGAGAAGGACGCGGTAAACTTCTCAAATACGGATCTCATGGGGGGTGCGTCCGTCTTTGTACCGGCCATCACCTATACCCAGGGTTCCACCGTGGCGCAGACTTCCGGCGTCGCCCTCAATACCAAGATCCTGCCACCCAATGGTGTGGTGGAATATCCGAATATCCGGCGGCTGGAAGACGTGCTGCACGACAACGGTTATAACCAGCTCTATATTCAAGGCTCCAAGGGTGTCTTCTCCATGTACGACCAGTATGTGGCAAGGTACGAGGACAGCCTGCTTTATGACCGCACGCGGCTTACGGAGGAAGGATACTCCTCCGAGGACTCCGATTATATCTGGAAATGGGGAATTGAGGACCGAAAGCTGTTTGAGATCTCCAAAGAGCTGATCACCGACATTTCCAAAGAAGAAAAGCCCTTCTTTATTACCATGTACACCATGGATACCCACTCCTTTGAGTGCGGCCATCGGTGCGTTGACTGCGATGAAAATATCAGCAGCGACTATCTGGCCGCTGCCGACTGTACCTCCCGGCAGGCTGCGGAATTCGTGAAATGGATCCAGGCGCAGCCGTTCTATGAGAACACTACCATCATACTGGTGGGAGACCATCTGGGGAATCAGAAAACCTCCATGGTGGAGAGTGACGAGTCCTATGTACGGACGACCTACAACTGCTTTATTAACGCCGCAAAGGAGCCTGTAAATTCAAAGAACCGGAGCTTCTCCTCTTTGGATATGTTCCCCTCTACCCTTTCTGCCATCGGCGTAGAGATCAAGGGTGACCGACTGGGTCTCGGAACGGATCTTTTCTCAAATACCGAAACCCTGGCTGAGAAATTAGGGGAGACGGAATATAAAAAGCAGCTCGAAGAGACCAGTGATTACTACGATACGGTCTTCGCTCCAAGGTGATCCGGGATAAGATCCTTCGGGCGAACGCCCTCAGGATGACAAAAAAAAGGCCAAAGGCCTAGCATAAGCTAAGTCCTCAGCCCTCCTGTGTGGGCCGCCGGGGGCTCGAACCCCGCACACCCTGATTAAGAGTCAGGTGCTCTACCAAATGAGCTAGCGGCCCGTATAAAGCTTATTTTATAAAGCTTTTTTCGTGTATTTCAAAAGCTCGCCCTTCAAAATACTGGTTCATTATATTACAATGATTTTTGTTTTTCAACCCATTTTTTATGGTTTTGTGATTTTTGTAGGGTTGCACAAAATTGTTCCTTAAAATATACAATATTTACAATCTGTTCACAATTGAGCGTCCCTCGTAAATAATGATGCTGGGGTCAAAAGGTATTTTGCCCCCAGCTGATGATCCGCAGCACGCACACTACGTGTGCGATGTGGCTCGCTTAGTGCCGTTCACCCATCGTGCAGCTCGCGAAGTCCGTTTATCACGTTCTATGTGGGCGGATCTGCATCATGCAGATCTTGTTCCCCAGTCCTGCGAATTTTCTCTCATACTCTGTCATCACATTGCCCTCGGCATAGGGGCTCTTGTGCAGATCCCGGCTGATGGCAGCCAGCTCCCAGCCGCATTCCTCTGCGGATTCCACGGAAAAATCAAACAGATCCACATTATCTGTCTTAAAGGTCACTCCCCCATCCGCTGCCAGAAGCTTCTCATATCGCCGCAGAAACCGATCCGAGGTAAGACGGTGCTTTGCATGCCGGGCTTTCGGCCACGGGTCTGAAAAGTTAAGATAAATGTATGCGATCTCTCCGGGAGCAAATACTTCCTCGATCTCCTCCGCATCCATACGAATGAATTTCAGATTTGTAAGCTCCGGTGCTTCCTCGTGCTTCTCGATGGCGCGAAGCAGAACGCTGGAGTATTTTTCGATCCCCAGGAAATTAATCTCCGGGTGAAGCCTTGCCATCTCCAGAAGGAAGCTGCCCTTCCCCATGCCGATCTCCACATGAAGCGGCCGGTCATTTCCGAACACCTCATTCCAGCGGCCCCGGAAGCTTTTCTCGTCATGGACTACATATTCATTTTCAGCGATCACTTCCCGGGAGCCGGGGACATTTCGAAGACGCATATTCCACCTCTGTATGATCATTCTGCGGACCTGGCTGTCCGCGACTCTCGTCATTTTGCTGTACAAAATGACTACGTCCTTCGTGTGCGGCGGGTCAATAAAGGTCTTAGGTAACGATGCAAGCGCGTCGCGCGGACCTTTTGATCCTAACATCATATGATACGGATCGATCTTAGACAAGCTTCGT
>CAMPAX010000073.1 GCA_946633495.1 uncultured Lachnospiraceae bacterium
CACATAGGCCGGCCAACGCGACATCGAGTAGGAGGGACCCCCTCCTACTCGATTCTTCATTCGAAAGCGGGAATCGCTTTGGAAATGCTCATACCCTGAACCGGATTCTTCCGCTGGCTCCACAGGGAAGCACCAGTCCATTTGAAGTTACAGGAAGTCCGATCTCATCCGCAGTGACCTGCATACCATAGTCCGGATTCGCCCGTTCGTTTTGTTCCGGCAGTCCGGTCCTTCGGGTGCGCTTCGCCCAGGGTCCAAGAACCGCCGTATGCAGCATATAAGAAAGCACCGCCGGCTGAAGCCCCGTGGTATAGGAATTGATCAGGAAGAACAGGGGATCATCGGAAAGCAGTTCCCCGCAGCGCTGAAGCAAAGGATAAACCAGATCCTCCAGCTTCCAGAGCTCGCCCCTGGGCCCTCTCCCATAGGAAGGCGGATCCATGATGATCGCATCATACGTCTTCCCTCTGCGAAGCTCCCGTTCTACGAATTTCATACAGTCATCTACCAGCCACCGGATGGGTGCAGCCTCAAGGCCGCCGGATACCGCATTTTCCTTTGCCCAGGTGACCATGCCTTTGGATGCATCCACATGGGTCACCTCTGCTCCCGCCGCCGCTGCCGCGACCGTCGCACCACCGGTGTAGGCAAAAAGGTTCAGGACACGTACCTTCCGGCCGCCATCCACCGCCTGTTTGATAATGGGGTAAAACCAGCTCCAGTTCACCGCCTGTTCCGGAAAAAGACCGGTATGCTTAAAGGCAAAGGGCTTCAAATGAAATACCAGCGAAGCCTCTCCCAGCCGGTATCCGATGGTCCACTCCTTCGGAAGATCGTGGAACTCCCACTCTCCTCCGCCGGATTTACTTCTATGATAATGGCCGTTCAGCCGTTTCCACTGCGGAAGGAGTCTTTCCGTAGTCCAGATCACCTGAGGATCCGGACGAAGCAGGGTATACTCCCCCCACCGCTCCAGCTTCTCTCCCGCGGAGCAGTCCAAAACCTCATAATCTTTCCAACCATCAGCTATCCACATAAGCTATCCCTTTATTTTGTAGATATGATCTTGAATATCTTCTTAAAGCTCGTTGACTCGCCCTTGTACAGAGCCATAGCCTTATAAACACGTCCCGCAAAGAGCACAAGGAGCAATGCCAGTACCACGAGTGCCAAAACGCCGATCAGTGCGATGGATGTGGAGACCGTACCAAGCAGAAGTCCTGTCGGCAGGATCAAAGCTGCAGTAAACGGTACGATGAAAAGCCATACCGGCGCCGTATGAATGTCTGCGCCCTGTGTCAGTACAAGCAGATATGAAATCACAAGAAGCATAACGAAAATGCCCTGATTGCTTGCCGCCTGCTCCTGCGTATTGGAGATGGCCCCTGCGAATGCTGCCAGAGAGGAATACAGCAGGATACCGAAGATCAGCACCAATATCGCCACAACCACTGCCAGCGGCCGGAACAGGTTCATGGAACCGAAGCTTTTCAGGAAAACCACCACCGATGCATTTGCATTCGGGAATACCATGTCCGAGATGATCACACCCGCGATCACGCCGCCAACCAGCATTGCGATCCAGATAAAGAACTGCATAAGCCCGGCCAGGAGCACACCAGTCAGCTTTCCGAAGATCAGCGACTCCGGCTTCACGGAGATCAGCAGAGTATCCATCAGCTTGGAGGACTTCTCCATAACGATATTCTTGGTGATACTTGCGCCATAAGCCAAAACCACGAAATACATGATCATGCAGACCAGTATGGTGATGATCAGACTGAAGCCATCCAGAATACGTTGGTTGTTCTGCTCATTCGCTTTTGCCTGATCCTCATAGAGGCTCTTCCCGCTCTTCCATCCTGTGAGATCGAAGGCATCTGTCTGGACCGTCTTACCTACCTCTGCCATATCCTCCATACTGATATTGCGGGCAGTGATCACAAACAGCATATCCATCTTTTCAATGGCGGTATAGTAATTCTCAGCCTTACCTTTGGTGATCGTCGTGTCTTTCGGAAGAATGATGTCCGCAGAGATCACGTCACTGTCGTCCTTCGTAACGGACAGAACGAAGGATTGCTTCTCCCCGGCCGCAGCGATCTGCTTCAGACCTTCTTCTACGGAAGGCACCGTGACATAAGTAATATCCGAATAGCCTTCCCCCGGAACATTTTTCATCACATCGAAGTTTGTATTTTCCGCCGCAGTATTTGCAACATAGATCTTATCGGCTCCACAGGATTCCAGCGTCTTGCCCTTATCCTTATTCGCATCCATGGAAAGAATGAGCAGGATTCCGACAGGAAGCAGGAACAGGATCACGGCTAATACGATGGTGAGAGACTTATAGCCCTTCTGTGTCACCTGATTATGGAAGGTGAACTTGAAAACCTTTGCAAAATTCTTAAACATGCCGTCACCTCCTAATTCTTCGCAGCAGCAAAGATCGAAGCAAACTTCGGCTTGCTGGAGTCACTGAGCAGCAGGTTACGGTAGGTTTTTGCCGCAAGCATCGTAAGGCCGAGCAGAACTGCCATCTGGATTACAAAAGATACCAGAAGGAGTTCTATACCGATACGTCCGCCGATATAGGAAACCGGTGCAATATAGTAGGACAGGGGCGGAACCATCGCTCCGACGGTCAGAAGCTCCGGTTTGGAGCTGAGGATAAACGCTCCGAAATACCCCACCATGGAGAGAGTCATAACTACCGTAGTAGCGTTCTGCTGATCCTCTACCTTACTGCAGGCAGAACCAAGGATACCGCTCAGGACACCGAAGGAACAGATTCCGATCAGGACCTCCGCCAGGAACACTACCAACCCCTTCACACCATAGCCGGTGAAGATCGCCAGATTGATGCCCGCGTCGCCTAAAGCAGACATATCCAGATGCATAACATGTTCCATCACGTAATTTGACGTTGCGGAAGCGATGACACCCAAAACGATGGTTCCTGCCACAAAACACAGCATTCCGAGAACTTTTCCCAGAAGAAGTGCCATGGGACGAACGCTGACAAGCAGAGTTTCCGCCAGCTTGGACTGTTTCTCTTCATTGACAGAAGAGATGATGTAGCTTGATGACAGGGAGGCTACGATCATGATGATAAATGCAAATCCAAACACAATTCCGTTGAACTCGCTGGAGCTCATGGTATGCTCCTTCTCGTCCATATACTCACTTTCACTCAGTACCGAGCCCGTGGAAACTCCGGAGGAGAGAGACTTCATGACACTCTCATCCAAATTCATCCGGGACTGACGGAGTGCGGAGAATTTCGTGCGCACATACTCCGTAGCATTGTCCAGACTCTTCACACTCACCGAGGAGTCATCTGTTATGATCCCATTTACCTTATAGTTTCCGCTTTCCTCGCGGATAACCACAAGGATATCTTTGGCGCCGAGACTCGTGATCAGGTCATCTTCCTTTGCCTGATCCTGATTCAGGAACTTCACATTTTCCTTCTTTACCGCGTTCGCCGGACGGTCCGTCGCCACGGGAGCCGCTTCCATATCCGCATCAAAGAGGAAGGCGGTTTCGTTATAAATGATAAGCTTATCAGCCTCAACATTGTCCAGCGTTGCTTCCACACGTGCTTTCGCAGAATCTGCGGATCGGCTCATCAGATACATCAGAGGTTTCATCATGGCCATCATGAAGATCATGAGGATCGCAGTGACAACAAAGCTCTTGTTCTTTAGTGTCTGAACCAATGTGAAGCGAAAGACCTTTCCGAAGCCGACAAGACTGTAGATATTTTCCTTACTGCTTTGCTTCACTGGCTTCTTCACCTACCTCTCTTACAAAGATCTCATGAAGCGAAAGCTCGGAGAGATCAAATTTTACAACCGGGATATTCTTGTCGATCAGTCGTTTCAGCAGCCGGTTTGCCTGCTCATCACCGGTTACACGGATCCGGTACTCATGCTCCTTCTCGGTTATGATCTCGGCCCCCACAGCCTTGATCTCCTCGGAGACATCCTGCTCCACCTTGAGAAGCAGGTTGACACGACCGAAGGATTTCTTGATATCATTCAGATTTCCGGACAGAACCACCTTTGAACGGTGAAGGATGGTGATGTCGGTACAGAATTCCTCAACCACTTCCATCTGGTGGCTGGACATGATGATATATTTGCCCGCAGCGATCTGCTCACGGACAACTTCCTTCAGAATATCCGCATTGACGGGATCCAGACCGGAGAAGGGCTCGTCCAGCACGATCAGCTCCGGGTCGGAAAGAAGCGCGATCAGGAACTGAATCTTCTGCTGATTACCCTTGGACAGCTGGTCCGCCGTCTTCGGCTTCATTTTCTTCTTCCTTGCAAGAGAATTCCTGCCGGATTTGGCTGACGGCTCCTCGTGAGAATTTGCTGCCTCTTCCTTCGCATAGATCTCCGCCGCTTTCTCGGGATAGAGATACTCCTCCACCTTAAGACGCTCCGCCCAGTATGCGATACGATCCGTCAGTGTTTTTCCCGTAACACCGCGAAGCTCACCGAAATATTTGATCTGATCGATCAGCGTATATTTCGGATAGAGACCACGCTCCTCTGCCAGATAACCGATGTTGCAGGTATCAAAGTTCAGAGGACCACCGTTCCAGGTTACCTCTCCGCCGTTTCGTTCCAGCATTCCCAAAGTCATCCGGATCGTGGTACTCTTGCCGGCGCCGTTACTTCCCAGCAAAGCATACACGCCGGGACCCGGCATCTCGAAAGAAATATGATCTACGACCACTCTTTCTCCGTACTTCTTGAACAAATCTTTAACTACCAGTCCCATCCTTTACCTCCACGTTTCACTTTGATTGAATTAGTGCCCCTTTTCTTATCACTCCGGGTAAATCTCACCCTTGCAGCATACATTCATAAACAGAAAGAAATCATTCATCCTCGCTCCACATCCGTTCTTCCATGGGAACATACTCCTTGTGCATACCCACATATTTATAAGCAGGACGAATGATCTTTCCGTTATTTACGATCTCCTCGATCCGATGCGCGCACCATCCGGAAATCCTGGCGATGGCAAACAGCGGAGTAAAGAATTCCATGGGGATACGAAGCATAGTATAAACGAGGCCACTGTAGAAGTCAACGTTCGCACAAACCGGTTTTTTCATATCCCGGTTCTTCATGATCAGCTCCTTCGCGATCCGTTCTACCCTGTCATACAGCGCAAATTCCTTCTCAAATCCCTCCTCCAGGGAAAGCGCCCGGGCATATTCCTTCAGGATCACTGCCCTCGGATCCGACAAGGTATAGACCGCATGACCGATGCCGTAGATCAGTCCCGAATGATCGAAACCTTCTTTATTCAAAAGCCCCTGCAGGTAAGCCCTAAGCTCTTTTTCATTTTCCCAGTCAGAGATATTGGCCTTCAGATCCGCAAACATCTGCTGCACCTTCAGGTTCGCACCGCCGTGCCGCGGTCCCTTCAGGGAGCCCAGGGAGCCTGCCACGGTAGAATAAGTATCCGTGCCTGTGGATGTGATGACATGGGTTGTAAATGTAGAGTTATTACCGCCGCCATGCTCCGCATGCAGTACCAGACAGATATCCAGCACCTTTGCTTCCAGCTCCGTATATTTCGGATCCGGACGGAGAAGCCGCAGGATATTCTCAGCTGTGGATAGCTCGGCCTTCGGGCGATGCACCACCAGACTGGAGTCCAGGAATTTGTGACGGTAACTTTGATAACCATAAGCCGCGATCACCGGGAACCGTGCGATCAGACTGAGGGACTGCACCAAAATGTGCCGGATATCAATGGAATCCGGATCCTCGTCATAGGAATACAGTGTCAGCACGCAGCGTTGAAGCACATTCATGATATTTCTGCTGGGTGCCTTCATGATCACATCCCGGTTGAAATTCTCCGGAAGAGGTCTCAGCTGTCCGATGACGGTCATGAACTCCTCCAGCTGCTCAGAGGTCGGAAGTTCGCCGAACAGAAGAAGAAATGTCGTTTCCTCAAAGCCATGCTTCGTATCATGGAATCCCTTCACCAGGTCCATCACACTGTAGCCCTGATAATAAAGCTCTCCCTCGATGGGTACCCGCTCTCCGTTCTCGATCCTAAAACCGTTCACATCCGAGATCTCCGTAAGTCCCGTAAGGACGCCCTTTCCGTTGGAATCCCGAAGCCCTCGCTTTACATCATACTGGGAATACAGACGCTGGTCGATCTGACCTGCATCCGCGCAGAACTCCACATATTTATTTACCAGATCCTTCATTTCATCACTGCTAAACACTTTTACTCCTCCTTATGCCGGTCCGCGGGGTTCGCTGTTTCCTTTGGAGACGTACGTTCCGGGTTCCGGCCAGCCGCCTGCATGACCGCCAGCCGTTCTGCCTCGTCCTTGGCCCGGCGTCGTTCCAGCACTTCCTGAATCGTCTTTTCCTTCTGCTCTTTTCTTTTCTTTCGCAGTTCCTTTCGCCCCGGCCGGTTCGGTTCACGGGAAAACAGCCCATTCTTCTCAGATCGGTCCGGGATCTCCACATCAAAGACATAACGTTCAAATGCATTGATCACCCGGGTATCCAGATACATATCCTCCCGCTTGATATGCCTTCCGTAATTAAGATGCACGTGTCCATGCAGGAAGAGGATCGGGCTGTAGTTGATCAGAAGTTCCGTAAGTCCGAGAAATCCCCGATGAGGAATGTCGTCCCCGTCATTGACCCCTAATGCCGGCGAGTGCGACACCAGGATATCAACGCCCCGGCTCAGCTTTCGTTTCATTTTCAGTTTAAATATGCGGCGTTTCATCTCGGAATCCGTATACTGATACGGTCCATAGTTATATTTCATGCTGCCGCCAAGTCCCAGGATCCGCACGCCGCGATAGACATAGACCCGGTCATCGATGCACTCGCAGCCATCCGGCGGCGTGTCATCGTAACAGGCATCATGATTGCCGTGAACATACAGTACCGGCACCTTTGCATAGGTCGCAAGAAACGACAAATACTGCGGCGACAGGTCTCCGCAGGAAATGATGAGATCGATCCCCTCTAATTTAGTTTTCTCGAAATAATCCCAGTAATACTTGGATTCTTCGTCAGCGATCGCCAGGATCCTCATCTTCATCTTTTCGTACACCCTTTAATTCTACGATCCCTCGCGCCTTCTCCTTCAGCGAATCCACCACAGGGATCTGTCCCACTACATTATCCAGCAGCCAATCCATTTTCATGATGTCCTCTGCCGAAAGAGTCTCGTCTGCCCCGCAGCGCTGCACACCGTTTTGGTCTTCGAGCACTCCCGAGAACGGCGCAAACCTCTCGTCGATGATGGATTTTTTCATCAGATCAATGAGCCGTACAGTGGGTGCCGGTGTCTTCTCGGACAGGATCACATCGATAACCCCCGAAGAGAGCCCCCACCAGTAATTGATGGCCTTATCATCCGAAGGCGCATCCGTCTTCTCCCAGGCTCCGTCGATGATGAGCTTGATGATCCTCTCATAGAGAACGCCCCAGTTCACCACGGGCATAGCCACATTTACCGGCTGCAGCCCGGACAGCTTGTACATTCCGAACTTTCGGGACGCGTGCCGCGGCGTGATCATATCCTGATCGGATACATAATCCACACCTTCTTTATAGAAATTCTGATAGATCACTTCTTTGGAAATGTCGTCCTTCAGAGTCGTCCATTCCAGCAAAACCTTCACATCGGGATTCACCATCCTTGCACCGATGGCGAAGGCGTTGATATTTGCGATCACACCATAGATCGGGTAATCCGCCAGATATCCGATCTTATTTGTCTTGGTCATGATTCCCGCCAGCATGCCTGACAGCAGCTTGGCTTCATACATCCGGGCGTAATACGTCCGAATATAGCGGTGGCTGGTATTCAGCGAACAGTTCAGGATATGCACTTCCGGGTGTTCCACCGCCACCTTCAGGCTGGCTTCGATCATCTGGGATGTGGTGGTGAAGATCACCTCCGTGCCCTCATTCCGGATCAGCTCCTCCATGGCCAAAACCGTCTTCTCTTCCGTATCTGCCGTGGTGATCTTCAAGGTGGAAACCTTATTCCCAAAGGCCTCCTTGATGTGGTTCCGTCCAAGCTCATGGGCATACAGCCAGTCCGAACTGGAAGGATCCCGGTCGAAGATGAAAGCCACATTGAGGGGCTTCTCTTCCGAGGGCTCCGTCCGGAGCACCCGGGCCAGCAGCGTCTTTCTGGTCTCCGGCGGATCCAGGGTAACCGTGACCTCCTGTCCCTGATTCATCATCAGGAACTCTTCCCACATCTTTGCCGCCGCGACCTTGATCTCCGCGACGGTCATGTTCAGCACGGTCTCATATTCATAAACCTGGATCAGGCGAAGGAAGGCGTCGCCGGTGGTGATATTCTCCAGCTTCTTTCCGCCCTTTTCCTCATAAGCCCTGGAGAACTTATAATAAGCGGAGGTCAGGTTCTGCACCTGTTCATCCGTCCATGTCAGCTCCGGTGCGGACATATCGGTGCCGGTATCCTCCAGCAGCCGGTGAAAATTCCCCTCCTTGGAAAACCAGATAAAGTTCACTCCGGTCTTCCGGTAAAAGTCCATAAACTCATAATAGATGCGGATCTCCGGATCGTCGCTCTTCACCGGGATCTTCCGGGTTACCAGCGCCGGCACATTGACCGCATCAAAATATTTCAGTACGCTGGTGCGCTTGTTGCCCTCCAGCACATAATAATAGTTCAGATATTCGTAAACTTTGATGGGATCATGGATCCCCTCTTCCATATGGGCATCACAGAGTGTGGACCATTTCAGGGCAAACTCCGTGTCTTTATCCAGGATGGGCATGAAATTGCATGCAAAGGAATTGGCCCGGCCGGCAGTTGCAGTCCCGATGATCCGATCCAGCGGGATCGTCACCAGACCTAAATTTACTTCACCGCGGATCCTCACACCATCCAGAACCTCATCAAGAACGGCAGGATTCGGGGACTTCCCTTCCTGCTTTGCTTCCTTTACGGCTTTCTCGCCCAGCTTCTTTGCTTTTTCATATTCTACGTAAGACAAATGTATCGCCTCCACATCTGCATCCTGTCCCCAAAACCCAGAACGCGTCTGTTGTACGTAACCCCGGCAAGTATCCTGTTAATTTACAATGTTCAGCCGGCGTCCCTCCGGGAACGCCTGTTTACGTGTCAGACTTCTATATCGACTCCTTTCCGCCAATGTCCGCTAACGCGTCACTCCGGCACGTACTGCTTCATCCGCAACTGCCTTGGCAACCACCCTGGCAACCTGGTCATTAAATGCATCCGGAATGATATAATCCGGCGCGATCTCTTCTTCGGGAACGACCGCCGCGATGGCACGGGCTGCCGCTTCCTTCATGGACTCGGTGATGGCCGTTGCATGTGCATCCAGCGCACCGCGGAAGATTCCGGGGAATACCAGCACGTTATTGATCTGGTTTGGGAAATCCGACCGTCCGGTGGCAATGATGCTTGCTCCGCCCTTCTTTGCCTCATCCGGCATGATCTCGGGGATCGGGTTTGCCATGGCGAATACCAGCGGATTCTCTGCCATGGTGCTGATCATTTCCGCCGTTACGATATTCGGAGCGGACACACCGATGAAGATATCCTTGCCCTTCATCACATCCGCCAGACTTCCGCGTTCCTTATTCTTATTTGTGATCTCTGCCATCTCTGCCTGCGCCGGGTTCATAAAGGGTTCTCCCGGACAAAGAGCGCCCTTGGAGCATACCAGTACCACATTTCCGATACCGAAGCGCTGCATCAGCTTGCAGATCGAGATACCTGCCGCACCCGCTCCGCTGATGACTGCACTGCAGTCCTCCCATTTCCTGCCGGTGAGCTTAAAAGCGTTAATGAGGCCTGCACATACCACCACTGCGGTTCCGTGCTGGTCATCATGAAATACCGGAATATCCAGCTCTTCCTTCAGGCGGCGCTCCACTTCAAAGCAGCGGGGAGCCGAGATATCTTCCAGATTGATGCCTCCGAAAGAGGGTGCGATACGTTTTACCGTCTCCACGATCTCGTCCGGATCCTTGGTATCCAGGCAGATCGGG
>CAMPAX010000074.1 GCA_946633495.1 uncultured Lachnospiraceae bacterium
CCTTCTCCGCTTGCTTCGGCCAGGCATTCCTGGAGCTGCATCCGACCAAGTACGGTGAAGAGCTGGTAAAGAAGATGCAGAAGAGCGGCGCTAAGGCTTATCTGGTAAATACCGGCTGGAACGGAACAGGAAAGCGTATCTCCATCCCGGATACCCGTGGTATCATCGATGCTATCCTGAATGGCGACATCAAGAAGGCGCCGACAAAGAAGATCCCGTTCTTCGATTTCGAAGTACCGACAGAGCTTCCGGGCGTATCTACAGAGATCCTTGATCCCCGCGATACCTACGCTGACGCTTCCGAATGGGAAGAGAAGGCAAAGGATCTGGCAGGCCGCTTCATCAAGAACTTCAAGAAGTACGAGACCAATGATGCCGGTAAGGCACTTGTTGCCGCAGGTCCCCAGCTGTAAGGGCCGCAGCAGGAAATCGATTAAATAAGTTTCCATGAAGGATGAGCCATCCGTTATTTCGGATGGCTCATTTTCGCTTATTTTCGAAGGCTGTTTTGACGGAATGAGTGCCCAGATGAAAAAGAAAAATGATCAGAGTATAATAAAAAAACGAACAAAAACCGATATTCGCCAGGGAAATGCGTCATAACAGATAAAGGGACGATGAAAGGACAGAATTTATGGGAAATGAAGAAACCGATAAGAGGATTATAGCGCTTTTTCAGGCGAGAAATGAAGATGCCATCGAAATGACAGATATCCATTACGGGCGATTCTCCCGAACGCTTTCTTACCGGATCGTGCGCTCCCATGAGGATGCGGAGGATTGTGTAAATGAATCCTACCTGAAACTCTGGGATGCGATCCCGCCGACAGTACCGAAAAGTATTAAGGCTTACCTGGGACGTATTGTGCGAAATATATCACTGTCGCTGTTCCGTAAGAAAAAGGCGGAGAAACGGGATGAGGATGCCAATGTACTGCTCTCCGAGCTGGAGGACTGTATCCCGGCGGAGAATAATGTGGAACGGGCTCTGGAGCATATGGTGCTGGTGCAGCTTCTGGAAAGCTGGATCCGGACGGAAAAGGAAGAAAACCGGAATCTTTTTTTGCTCCGGTATTGGTACGGGGAATCCGTTCCTGAACTGGCAGAGAAGTTTCGTATCCCCAAAAGTCAGGTGGCGGACCGGCTTTATCGGATGAGGACCCGACTCAGGGAGTATCTTGAAGGAGAGGGGGTGTCCGTATGAGCGATAAGCAAGAGAATTTTAAGAATAATTCAAAGGATAAAAGAGAAGCTGCAAACCGTCTGATGGATGGGATTACGGATCTTTCGGATGAGGTAATCCTTGCTGCGGATCGGGTTGGGGAAGGCGGATCCGGGGATTCTCGGCCCGTGAATCCGAAATCACAGAAAGAGCCCGCATCATCAGGGAAAAATAAGCGGATATGGATTCTGGTCGGAACCACCGCGGCAGCAGTACTTCTGGCGGTTCTCGTCGCTCTCGGGGCGAATCTCGGAAGGAAAACAAAAGAGGACGGCCTCACGACAGAACCGTATACGGGGCTTACGGTAACGGAGGAAGGAGTGACAGAGGCAGTAGTAACAGAGGCAGTAGTAACAGAAGCAGTAGTGACACCGGGAGAAGCAACGGAAGCGGGAGCAACGGAGGCAGGAGCAACGGAGGCAGGAGCAACGGAGGCAGCAGCAACGGAAGCGGGAACAGAGAGGCGCCCCACAGAGGCGGCTGCAAAGGAAAATGCAGTTCATGTTATGGAAACGGGGAATATACCCGGGGAAGAGGGGAAGACAGTAAGCTTTGCGAGCCTTGCTGAAATGGAAGAATATGCGGATGTGATCCTGCGGGCGGAACGGCTGGACCGGGAAGAACCGCATATTGAAAGGACTGCGGATGCAATTAGTTCATCGGCGGGGGCATTTACGGGTGGCTGGACATTTTCCGAAGTAAGGATCCGCAGCGTGTATAAAGATACTACAGATCAGATGAAGGAAGGAAACAGTATCACCATACTTGAAAATGAAGTGTATGATGATATGGCAAACGTGGTCTATCACATCAACGGATATGAGATGATGGTGGCAGGGAATGAGTATCTGCTCTTCCTGAAAAAATGTGTTCAGGAAGACGGGACAGAATACTATGTTTCCTGCGGAGTGAATTATGGTACAATATCCACTGCAGAGGACGGAAGATATAAGAACCGGAGATACCAGAACAAGGATGAGAGTATCGATCTTTCGGCCTATGAAAAGATCTGGGAAGAAGCACTGAAAAAGTATCTATATGGCAATGGGAGGTAAAACATGAGAAAGAAAAAGAATAAACTGAAGAAAATGATCCCGCTTGCGCTTACTCTGGGTCTGCTCCTTACCGGGTGCGGAGGAACGAAGGAAGGAACCGATCCGGTATCGGGTAAGACGGAGAATGTCTCTTCGTTCAAAGCGGATGTGGTGAATCTCGCAGAGGGGGTGACGGTAAACGAAAAGGAGCTGATCGATGTACCGGTGACGGATGTCCAGTGCAGTGCCATGTCCCGGGGGGCTGTGCAGCTTCTCCTTAAGTCCATGGAACTGGGGGAGAAGGGAACAAATTACCTGCTCAGTCCGGTTTCCCTTGAGATGGCTTTCGGCATGCTGGTGACAGGGGCTGAAGAAGGAAGCGAGACCGAGAAGGAGATTATGGAGCTTTTTATGCCCGGAGAAAAAGCGACGCAGGATGAGCTGAACGGGGAGATGGCGACATTGGGGAGGAGGATGAAGAAGACCGACGGTGTGGACTGGAACGTGGCGAACTCCATCTGGGTGAAGAAAGACGGAGGAGTAAAACTAAAGGAGAGTTACATTTCCGATGCGGTAAATTACTATCAGGCAGAGCTTTATTCTGCGCCCTTCGATCAAAGCACAGTGGACGAGATCAATGGCTGGGTGAAGAAGAATACAAAAGAGAGGATACCGTCGATCCTGAACAGTTTGGATGATCAGACTGCGCTTGTTCTGGTAAATGCGCTGGCCTTTGACGGAACATGGATGAACAGCATTGAGGATAATAAAGTAAAGGAGAATTCGACATTTACGAACGTCGATGGCACGGAGTCGAAGGTTTCCATGATGCAGACCATGGAAAAGGGATATGTACAGATTGCCGGAGGAAAGGGATTCCTCAAACCGTACGAAGGAGGAAACTATTCTTTCTTTGGGCTGCTTCCTCCGGAGAATATGACGGCGGAGGAATATCTGGCGAAGGTCCTTTCGGATAAGAAATCCCTTTCGGAGGCCATAAAGGAAAGGGATTATGAGCCGGAGCTTGATGTGGAATTTCCGGAATTCAAGGTGGAATACGGTGCGGATATGAATGAATTGCTCAGGGCGATGGGAGCGGAGAAAATGTTCGGAACCGGTGCGGAGTTTGGCAAAATGATCACGGAAGACAGCGAAAGGATCTCTGTGGATCAGGTGGTGCATAGGACCATGATCGATGTGAACCGGAAAGGGACGAAGGCGGCGGCAGCGACAGCCATCGCCGCAACGGAAGCAGCCTTGCCTGAGGCAGGTCCCAAGGTCATAGAGATTCACCTGAACCGTCCCTTTGTTTACGGGATCATCGATATGTACACCGGTCTTCCGGTATTCCTGGGTGTGCAGAACACTATGAAGTAAGAAAGAAATATATCAGGAAATGAAAAAGGCCGGGGATGAAGTGACTTTCCCCGGCCTTTACATATCCGCTTCTCCTTCGCTTCTTTCGTTTCGGGTAAAAAACTATGACGAGAGTCCCGGGATATGGTATAATCAAAAGGACGGGATCGGGGAAAAAACGGCCCCGTTTGAAAGTAATGGGAGATGGGGTGAGCAAATGGCAACCTACGTGATGGCGGATATCCATGGCTGTTACACGGAGTTTCGGAAGATGCTGGAGAAGATCGGTTTTGATGGAAAGAAAGATGAACTGATCATCGCAGGCGATATCGTGGACCGCGGGAAAGAAAACTATGAGATGTTGGAATATGCGGCTTCCTATCCGGAGGGCGTGACATTTCTCATGGGGAATCATGATAAAGACTTCATCTATTACTGTATACAGCTTCGGCTGCTCTATAAAAAACACAAGGTTCCGGAGAATCTGGATCTGAAAACTCTGGTGAGTGACAGCAGATATGAGTATCTCTTCAATTACCATGTGATCGATCATTACGAAACGGTACGACAGCTGATCGAGGACAATGAGCATTCGGTGTCGCTGGAGGATTTCCGGCGCTGGGCGGATGTGATCTCGGAATTTCCTTTTTTTGTACGGAGGGAGATCGGCGGTAAAAAATACATTATAGTGCACGCGGGATATATCTCCGAGGAAGAATACCGGCATGCATGGAGCACCGGCGCCATCAATCCGCGGTTCAGGATCGAGGATTTCTATGTATGGGCCAGGGAAGAGGGGATGGACTATGGAGAGGAAGGAGCTACCGTAGTTTTCGGACATACCCCCACCATCGCCGAGCGGGATTTCTATAACCACGGGCAGGTGTTCTTTGAGGAACGTGGGAACAAGCGTTTCATCAATATCGACTGTGGGTGCGTGTTCCGTTCCTGGAACTTGGAAGCAAATCTGGCCTGCATCCGCCTGGATGATGAGAAACTGTTTTATCTGAATTGAGTCGGAGGTCCAAATATGAATTACTACATCAGTGATCTTCATCTGTTTCACAGAAATGTGACCATGGCCGGACGGAACTATGACAATCGGCCGTTTGCGAATGTTTCGGAGATGGGTGAGAAGATCCGGGAGAAGTGGAATAAGAAGGTGACACGGGCCGACACGGTATACATTGTCGGTGATGTGGCCATGCATGCGTCAGCGGAGACATGCATCGAGTATGTAGGGAGTCTGAAGGGACATAAGGTCCTGGTCAAGGGGAATCATGATGACCTCCGGGATCCCATGTACAGACAGCTTTTTGAAGAAATCTGTGATTACAAGGAAGTGAGCGACGGATTCCGTGGGCAGAATGTAAAGCTGGTTCTCTGCCATTACCCGATCCTGATGTGGAAGCACCAGCATCGAGGGACCATTTTGCTTTATGGACATGTGCACAACTCGGAGGAAGAGGTATATTTCCAACGGTGTCTCGCGGAAATGAATGCAACGGATTACAGCGGTCGTCGGACGGGGAAGAGCGAGCTGAAGGCGTTTAACGTCGGATGCATGATGCCTTACATGGATTATGAGCCTCGCTCGATCTGGGAACTGCTGGAGATGGATCGTCAGAGGCGGGAGGCTGAAGAGCGGACTCAAAGCGGCGAGTAAAGATAAACATCCGCAAATACGTGCGATATGATAATCTACGGAGCGGCGAAAGCTGCGAAGTATGGAATCAATCATAGGAAAAATGAGGTTGACATTTCCATATGAAAACTGTAATCTTTGGCATTGGAGAAGGTGATTAGAAAGGAACCGCCAATGGCAAGCACAAGGAAATGGGATCTCCCTTCAAATATTGAATCGCAGCCCTGTGTCAGGAGCGTGATGATGTTCCTGGCGGATATCACGGGGGACCGGATCATAACGGGGCAGCATACACAGACGATGGAGATGGAGGAACTGACGAAGATCCGGGAGGTGACCGGGAAGGAACCGGCGCTGCTGGGCTTTGAACTCCTGTCTTATTCGCCGAATATCAATGAACAGGATACGGATGAGGAGTGCATGACGGAGGTACGGGAAAACCGCGATACCCTGCGGCATGCCTGGGAATGGGCTGAGAAGAAAGGACTGATCACCTTTACCTGGCACTGGTTCTCCCCCATGTACGGACATTCGAAGTCGTTCTTTACAAAGAATACGGAATATGATGCCTGGCAGGCAGTGAACGAGGGGACGCTGGAGCATGAGGCGCTGCTTTCGGATCTGGATCATATGGCAGGTTTGCTCCGGCCCTTCTGCGAGAAGGGTGTTCCCATCCTGTGGCGGCCTTTCCATGAAATGGACGGTACCTGGTTCTGGTGGGGACGGGAAGGTGCGGAGCCGGCAAAACGTCTCTGGCGCATCATGTATAAGCGTTTCACGGAGGTGCACCATCTGACGAATCTGATCTGGGTATGGAACGCGGAGCATGCGGAATTCTATCCCGGAGATGACGTGGTGGATATCATTTCCAGAGACATGTATCCGGAGGCGCATGAACACACGGCGCGTCAGGAAGAGTACGCAGCCATGGAGCAGATTCCGGGGGAGCCGAAGCTGGTGCTGATCGGAGAGATCGGCGTATTGCCGGATGTGAAGGAACTCCATAAAAAAAAGGTGGGCTGGTCCTCGTATATGACATGGTCCAAGGATTACTGTCTGACCGAGAAATATAATTCTTTTGAAGAACTGAAGCGGGTGTACGACAGTCCTTACGCAGTAACAAAAGATGAGCTGCCGGTGTTGTACTGATCCTGTCTCGGAGGGATAAAAAGGCAGGGGTATAGCTGATCCAAAAGGAGGAAATCAAGTTATGAAGATTGAAGTATCCACGAATGAAGGAATCTGCATCCTTTTTCCGGAGGGCTGGGTTGATTCTACAAATGCCACCGAACTGGAGCAGAGCGTGAATGCGTATGTTGACGATTATGAGACGCTGATTCTTGATCTTGCCGGCGTTGATTACATTTCGTCTGCGGGGCTTCGCGTGATCGTTGCCGCACATAAGGAGATGGCTGACAGGGGCGGAAAATTCGTACTTCGCAACCTGAACCGGAACGTCAGCGACATCATCCGTCTTACCGGTTTCGACAGAAAGCTGAATATCGAGAAGGACTGATGATCCTGCCGGCCCCCCGGGGCCGGCATTTTATGAAGGTTTTATGCTTATGAACAAAACCATATTTCGAAGGATCGCATGGATCATCCTGCTTATTGTGCTGCTGTCGGATGCGGCACTTCTTGCTGTGTCATACCGTATCGCTTACAACAACAGTTATGAAACCTGTGTTAATCAGCTGGAGAATGCCTCCGGTATTTTAGAGGACTGGCTGGTATATTTTGAAGTGACGGACGAGGAATCATATGGCGTTTTGAGCACTTCCCTGAATCATTTCTGTGAGCATCTGGATATGCCGTATATGTATATCCTGAAGGTGAACCGGGAAGAACAGAGCATCGAGTATGTTGCCATAGGGTTTGGAGCGGATGCGACTCAGGAAGCAAAGCAGGCTCTGCATCCGGGAACGAAAAAGACGGTGGATATGCCGGTGGAGATCACGGAAGCTATGGAACAGCCCGGCAGGCAGACCATTGAGCATCTGAAGAATGAATATGATGATACGCTGATCTGTTATCTGGCGGTACACCGGAACATAGACGTCGCTACCGGAATATCAAAGGAGATTAAGGTGCCCTACGTGATCGGTGTAGAGCTCTCTCTCTCCAAAGTGATGCTGGATATCAAAAAAACCTTTGACGTGATGACGGTGCTGCTTGTGGTACTGTCCGTGGTGATCGCCGGATCGGTTGCCTTCCTGATCTATCGCATGGTTTCCAGACCGGCACGTATGATCAGCCGGCGTATGAGCAGCTTTGTGGAGGACTACAATCAGGGAATCCAGCCGCTGCCCGTAAAGGGCGGAGATGAGTTCGCGGAAATGTCCCGTTCCTTCAATACTATGGCTGAAAATATCAGCGGCTATATCGATAATATTGAGGAGCTGAACAGAGAGAAACACACCCGGCAGGCAGAGCTGGATATCGCCGGAAATATACAGTTGGGTCTTCTTGCAAAACCGCATTTCAGAAAACCGCAATTTGAGATCCATGCATGCATGTTCCCCGCAAAGGATGTGGGGGGAGATCTGTATGACTATCTGGTGCTGGAGGACGGAAAGGTCTTTCTTGCAGTGGCGGATGTGTCCGGGAAGGGAATCACGGCGTCCCTGTTCATGTCCCGTGCGGTGACGCTGCTTCACCTCTACGCGAAAATGGGTTATTCACCGGCACAGATCCTGAAGGAGTATAACAACACACTGTCGGCACAGAATTCCGGCGGGCTTTTCATTACCACCTTTGTGGCGGTTTATGATCCTGAAACCAGGTATCTTACATATTCCAACGGCGGACACAACATCCCCTATGTACTGTCGAACCGGCTGATCCTTTTGGATGGGGCACAGAGTATCGCGGCAGGACTTTTCGGAGATGAGGAGTATGAAGAGGCCCGGATCCGGCTGAAACCCGGAGATTGTGTGTTCATGTATACGGATGGTGTAAATGAAGCTCAGAATAAGAGAGGAGAGCTCTTTACCACCGAGAGACTTGAAAGGGAGCTTTCAGACCTCTTCCGTCAGAGCGCGGAGCAGGTGGTGCGGACTGTTCGCGCACACGTTCTGGATTTCACGGGAGACGCTGAGCAAAGTGATGATATCACCATGCTGGCATTCCAGCCGACGAGTATTGACTGGAAGAAGCAGGAATCCAAAGAGGAAGCTTCCGGCGTATCGAAATCAACCGAACCGGGATCGGATGAATCGGAATCAGGCGTACCGAAACCGACCGCACCCGGTCACTATCATCGGGTGTATCATTTGACTTCTGATCCTGGCCAGATGAGCGTCCTCCGGGAAGCTGTATCTGAGATACCGGGAGTTTCTGATGAGCTAAGGATGAACCTCATGGTTATTATGGACGAGATCTTCGCAAATATCTGTTCCTACGGATATGAAGATAAGCAGGAAGATGACAGGAAAAAAGGATCTGTGGATGTTACCATCGATGTGACGGACAGGCTGGTGCTTATCTTTGAAGATGACGGAAAACCCTTCGATCCGACGGAGGAGCTGCCGGATATAGAGACCTTCGATCATATGAATACCATCGGCGGCCTGGGGCGTTTCATCACCTTTGAACTGACGGATTCTCACAGCTATGAGTATAAAGACGGAAAGAATATTCTCCGGCTGGAGAAGATGCTCTGAAACGAAATGTGATAATTCTGCGAATACCGGATTTTATATTACGGATATAATTTACATCCGGATCCGGAAGTGTTACAATGAGCCTTGTGATTGTGAAAGAGCATCTGTCGATGCATAAAAAGATGCGGCAGCGTCGGAAAGGAGGAACCCAAAATGCATGCAAAGTTCAGTATCGGATCTGTTAACAGAAAAATAATCCTTGGAAATCCATGTGCTGTATGCAGGCCCACGGCCGATTTATATGCAGGCATTGTTTTCGTGTCCGATCAGTACGGGCAGGATTTTTGTTCCCCTTTTATACGACAGGTAAGCAGAGACAGTTCGGACAGGCGCAGGTAATATGCGCATAATACGAAGAATCAAACTGCTTATTCCGTGTCGGATAAGCAGTTTTTTTTATGCGTCACGACAATAAACCGGCTGGATTAAAAGCAGCCGGCAGCAAAAGACGCGAAAGGAGAGGGCTATGATACCTATGATCGATCTTGGCGCAACCGGGCGGAATATTGTACGCCTTCGGAAGGAAGCAGGACTTTCTGTGAAAGACCTGCAGCGCGTATTCGGATTCGCAACACCTCAGGCCATTTACAAGTGGCAGCAGGGGCTTGCGCTTCCGACCATTGACAATCTGGTGATCCTTGCAGTGATCCTCGGAGTGACGATGGATGATATCATCGTCGTTCAGGCCGGGACACCGCTGGATCAGACAGCTTAACGACCGAAAGACCCGGTCACCGGAAATGCACGGCAGCTAAACAGGCTTACTTCTCCTGATCACGGCGGAGACGCAGGTTCAAATCCTGCCGGACCGTATCGGTCCGTAGTTCAGTTGGGAGAACTCCGTTAGAATAGTCTGTTGATATCGCCGTTTTTGGGACAGCTAGTCGGATTTACTTCTGAGGAAACCATTGACGA
>CAMPAX010000075.1 GCA_946633495.1 uncultured Lachnospiraceae bacterium
GGTTATATCTGGTTATAAGTGGTTATAACTTGATTCTAATTGATATGTTTTGGAATGTCAAGGCGTGAAGCGGAAGATTTCATCTCTATTCGCCTGAGACCCAAGAAAAAAGATGGGCAATCACGCCTTTTTGCGGTATAATTTTGGGTGGAGTTTTCTTTTTTTGGATGGAATAGATAAGTCATGAAAAACGAAAATAAAACAAATGAAAAAACCTACGACCTGCTGATTCGCAACGCCGTTATTCTGCCATCTTTTGAAGATGGTTCCATGATCAGAGATGGGATAATCGGGATCCGGGATCGCGCCGATTCCCAAGGCTCTTGATGCCGGGATCAATCTCTCTCTCGGTACGGACGGAGCGGCAAGTAATAATACGACGGACATGATGGATACGATCCGACTCACGGCACTGATCCACAAAGGGGTCAGCAGGGATGCAACGGCGATGAGCGCGGAAAAGGTGCTTCGTATGGCAACGATCGTTAACGGAAAGGTGGTATATCGTCGAGGCGTTTTCTCCTGCGGGATAGACGAGAAGGAACTGGCGGAGAGGGTTTGTGATTGGAAAAACTCGGATTATCGATGAATCTGAATAGTTAAAAAACATAAGAAAGGACGAGGGTATGAGGTTACAGGACTGGTGTAAAGCAAACGATCTGGGTCACAAGGTATTGCTTACGGACAATATTAAGAATACCGGCAGACTGACACGGATCGCAAACAGTGAGGGGTGTATTGTTAAAAATCTGGATTGTTTTCGTATGGAGGATCTGGCGAAACAGATCGTCATTGAAAAGATTGCAGGAGAGGGGCGGTTTATGCCCTTTGAACCGGTGGATCAGACCTACTGTGTATTACTGATCAATCAGCTTCTTTTGAAGGATGCAAAAGAGACGAAAAGGAAGTATTCCTTCATCCCGAAAGAATGCATCGACATGGATGCTTCGAGGGAAATCCTTCGTGTGATCAACTGCCTTCGTATGGGGAAAAAGACGGAGGCGTATGAAAGTGTGGTCATGGATGGAAGCCTGACGGGACAAAAGCTGACGCAGCTGAATGCCCTGATAGCTGCTTTTGAAAAGCTGCTGTCTGATCGGAATCAGTATGACAGGATAAGAGCACTGGCGGAAGCGGTAAAGGCATTGGAAGAGAAGACAGGAGCCATCGATTTTGAAGTGGGGATCCTGGATTATATGGAACCGCAGATGACATATTTGGAGCGCGAATTTTTGAGCCGTCTCACGGATTCACCGGTTCTGATCGAGTGCGGCAGAGAGGCAGAGGTGGATGCTTCGTTCTACCGTGTATATGGTCAGGCAAACGAGATTCAGCTGGCCATCGCAAAGATCCGGGAGGATGCGCTTCCTTTGGGACAGGTGAATATCATGTATTCCTCTCAGGAATACGAAAATGGTATCGTGGCAGCACTGAAGGAACGCGGAATTAAATTCAATGTTGTTACCGGTTTCAGTTGCATGGACAAGGCTTATCCCAGCCTTCTTCTGGATATGATCGACTGGTGGCGGGAAGGATATTCGTATGAGGCGTTCCGCCCGGTTACGAGCAGCATGCTGGTTAAATTTCGAAAAGATTATTCCTTTGGGATCAAGGCGGGAATCGGTTGGGGTCTGGACCGCTATCGGATGTTTGCCGACAAAATTAAAAATGATAAAGCAGCCTATACAGAACTTTTGAAGAAGTATAATCGTCTGCCTCGGAGATATGATGAGAAGAAGCAACCGATCCCTGAGGATCGTGTGCTGGAAAGCTATTCCCAATATGCGGAATGGATCGACAAGATCGTTGCATTGTTTTCCTTTATAGAGAGTACTCCCTGTGATGTGGGGAAAATCTATCGGGCAATGATCAGCTTTATTGAAAACGAAACGATTGAATTCAAAATGGACAAGCCTTACCTGAAGATGATGAAGAATCTGTCGGTATTCTTCGATCTGTATGGGGAGACGGAAAATCTTGCGGAATCCATGCGTGTGATTGAACAGGCAGTAAGCGCGATTGAAGTTCAGGATGACGAGAAAGAGGATGCCGTAACGGTTATGCGGATCGGAAATGTCAGTGTTTTGGAGAGACCTTATCAGTTCTGCATTGGTTTATCCTATGAGGCGTTCATGGAGAAAGCAGTGGATTCTCCGGTGCTGCGTGATTCAGAAATGACAGATTTGCTGGACGCGTCTGCCGGTTATGTGGAACAGGTTCTGGATCGTTCAAAACAGAAGAAGGAGCATCTGCTTCAAACAATTGGCACAATGCCCCAGGGAAAGCTCTATGTTGCTGCGTGTGACTACGATACACAAAATTTCCGCGCTCTTGCACCTTCGGAAGTATATATGGAGCTGATGAAAAAATATAAGGTTTCCGAGGAGGAACAGATCCCGTGGGATTACGGGAATGACGTTCAGTTTGGGGTGAACTATACGGTCGATAAGACCGAACTGTTTAAGAATGCCGATCGAGAGGACATGGAAGAATGGGAATTCGGTTATGTGAAAATCGAGAAGAATGAAGACGGACAGGAGATCGTTGATCTTGGGTTTATCAGTGCAACGAGTCTCCAGAATCTGATCGAATGTCCGTGGAAATTTGATTATATGATCAAACATTTCGATTGGCTGAATAAGGAAATGTCCATGGTGACGTGGCTCACTCCGGATGTGAGGGGTACCTTAATCCATGGGGTTTTAGAGGAGTATTGTAATGCACGGCTGAAAGGGAAAGTGCTTGGAGATGAGGACGCGCCGGATGAGACGGAGCTGCGTAGACTGTATGACAGTATGCTCAGGGAGTTTGAGATCATCGTACCGAAAGGATCCGAGCAGGCCTATGAGGTTGAAAAGGACAGGATGTGGAAACTCCTCAGGGACTATGTAAAGAAGATGTATTCTGATCTGAAGACAGATACTAATAAATGGTCGGTAACGGAATGTGAACGAAAGATCGAAACGAAGGCGTATTATATTAATGAGAACGGAAACTATGTAAATGAGAAGGGATTCCCGCTGGATGAGGATGGAAACGCGGATGAGTCTCAATCACCCTGTAAAAAAATGCTCAGGTATTCATTTACCGGTTTCATAGATCGAATCGACAGTTATACGGATGATACGGGGGAAGTCCATGTTCGGATCATTGACTATAAGACAGGGAAAAAGAAAACAACAGAAGAGCGTAAAGAAAAGAATACAGAACTTCAGCATTATGTATATGCGCTTGCCATGTCGGATACGATCGACTGCTTCTGGTATGAATTTCCGTTTGATGGAAATGACAGACTTGAAATATCGGCTGCAACTGTGAAGGATCTTCCTGTGGAAGTTCGAAAGGGGATGGCAGATGTGTTCATAAGCGGAAAAATGGAGAAGGCTGCTGATGATGAGGATGATGAGCAGACCTGCAAGTATTGTGATTATAAGCCTTTCTGTATACACAGAATGGAATTGGAATGATCATTATACGTGTGTGGAATGGAGAGGAGGTTCACGTTGTTTATCAATAAGACAGATGAAGCCGAAAAAAGAAAAGATATCATAAGCCGACTTGATAAAAATATGTTGATCGAAGCAGGTGCAGGTGCAGGAAAAACCAGTATTGTGATAGCAAGGAATCTGGAACAGCTGAAATCAGGGCGGCTGAAGGCAGAGGAATTGGTGGATATTACATTTACCAACGCGGCAGCGGAAGAACTGCGCAGTCGGTTATTGAAGGCGCTTCATAAGGAGGCGGAGAATCCGGCTCTGAGCGAAGCGGAGAAGGAGCGGATCGAGGCTGCAATCAGAGATGAGAGCCTTATCCAGATTTCGACGATCCACAGTTTCTGTAAAAGGCTGCTTACGGAGCAAAGCTTTGCTGCAAGGCTTCCCATGGGTGTAATGCTGCTGGATGATGCGGAGGCATATAGGAAAAAAAGCGCTTTCTTTACGGCCTGGTATCGGAGTCAGGATACAAAGGAAATGAAGGAGCTTGAAAGTGAGTTTTGGAGAACAGACAGCGGGAAATTTATCTTTGATACGTTTATGGAGATCTGTGAATTACCTGAGGATACGGTATTTCACTATGACGCATCCCGCCTGGATCCGGGCCGGGACCGGCTTTCTGATTATCAGACGAAACTGGCTTGCCAGGTGGATCAATGGATGCAGGTGATTCTTCGTATAGCCCAAGAGCAGCTTCCTGATGAAAATTACAGCACATTGCAGGTTGTTTTTGATAAGGCTCCCACAGGCGGCAGTACGAAGATGATAAAGGCCGATTATCAAAAATTGAACGACGCTTTAACTGATTATAGGAAGGAAGGTTCGGCTGCAAAATGGAAGGCTCTTGAAAAGGGCTACGGTGATATCATTAAGAAACTGAATCCGTTTAATTCAAAGGTTTCGAAAAAAAAGACAAAATTTGATCATGAAGTTGCATATTCAAGTTTCATCAGTCAGGTGGATACAGAGAACAAACTTGACGGATTAACTCTTTATCAAAACGCGTTGATCGTAACGAAGGCTCTGGAAGCCAGGAAGGCATATCGGGAGTATTGCGATCAAAACCGCCAGGACATCACAAATGATGCCCTTTTACAGGAAGCACTCCGTCTGGTAAAAGAGGATCCAGAGGCGCGGCGATATTTCCAGAGCAGGTTTTCCTGTATCTATGTGGATGAATTCCAGGATACGGATCTGGTACAGAAGGAACTGGTGGAGCTTCTTTGTCAGGATCCGGACAATCCGGGAAAACTCAGGGACGGGGCTCTGTTCTTCGTCGGAGATCCAAAACAGTCCATCTATTCCTTCCGGGGAGCGGATCCTGATGTATACCGTGTGGTAAAAAACCAGTATGCAGATGCTGCCAATCAGGAGGTGGAGGAATACATCCTGGATAATAATTACAGATCCGAGAAAAATGTGATCGACTGGGTAAATGAGGCGTATCAGGATTTCGGAGGTGGGATCGAGTATTCTCCCATGATTCCGCAGGCAGATAATCCGGAAGATGCGGATGTGATCAGTGGAGTATATAAGCTTCTGTTTCCAAAGTTTTATACGAAAGGCGACCGTGAAAAACTTGGCCTTACAGAGCCAAAGTACAGCGGAAAAGCGCCGCAGAAAAAAGTAAAGGAAAGCAGGCTCCTTACCACGATTATCCGTACGCTGTGCAATTCCGAGGGAAAATACAAGATCTGGGACAGTGTAAGAGAGAAGGGAGAAGACGGAAAAGAGATAAAGAGCTGGGTTAAGCGTCCGATCAGATACGATGATTTTCTTGTTCTCTGTTATAAGAAAGACGATCTGAACATTTATGCCGGAGCACTGAAAAAAGCAGGGATCCCGACGAATCTGTGCGGAGCAGTGGATAACGAGAATGATGCGATCGTTCTTCGCGCCGTTCAGCTGTTTAAGGGACTTACCTATCCGGGAGATCGTGCAGCGGTTCACGGTGCAAAACAGGTGTTGATGGGAGCAAGGATCACAAGAGAGAATGAGCGCGAAGCCCGGGCCAGGTTTGATTTATTATGGAACGAAACCAAAAACAAAAACGGTTCGGAATTATTACAGTATATTGCGCATCATCCGGAATACATTTTGACGGAGGAGCAGACCGGAGAGGCTGTTTTGCTCGCGCAGTCAAGATTGCAGCAAATGCTGGAGGCTATTCAGGCGCAGCCCCTGGGGGATCGTCGTTATACGTTCCGGCTGATCGAGGGATATATGACAACCGGATCGGACAGAGAACTCTCTTTGAATACCAGTGTGGAAGCGGTTCGGCTTATGAATCTTCATAAAGCGAAGGGGCTGGAAGGGAAGATCGTGTTTGTATGCGCGAGAAGTGTACGTAAGGAAAAAGCCTCAAATACATCCTACCGCCGAATGAAGGAGTATTATCCGACCGCATCCTCAAAAAACGGGAAGGCTACCACGAAGATTCCGGCCTATGATTCGAATCAGACGGTCACGGACCTTTTTGATTCTGCAAACATAAAGCCAATATCGGAACTGGTGACCCAAAAGGAAAAAGATGAGTTTCGCAGACTGGATTATGTTGAAACGACCCGAGCGGAAGAGGCGCTGATCTTTATGGATGCGCTGGCGGAGAATTCAAAAACTGTATTTAACAATTATCCCTTTGAGAGTGCGAAATGTCTTCTGGATGTCTCGGAAGAATTGAAGACGGAGATCAACAAGGTTTATGACGATAAGGATGAGACGACATCCGATGAGCGCACCAAAGTGCCTTTTGATCCGACCAAGTGGGATTATTCAATCACCGAGGACCAGAAGACTCGGCTCACGAGATCCATCACTCCCAGTGGAATGGAGGGTGAAGAGAAAGAGGAAGAGGCAGATGGCAGTGATGAAGAAATTGCTGTCAAAACCGAACTGCAGGAGAGCCGGGATGATGAATGGGATGAATTGGACGATATCGTAGAAGCTGAAGAATCTGTAGAAGCAGAATCTAAGGAGGAAGTGACAGAGGCCGAAAAGAAGGAGAAGAAAAAAACCTGGGCACCGGGTCCGGAACCTGAAAGACCGTATGGAAATATCTTCGGAAATGTAATGCATCGTTCGTTCGAAATTCTGGTGAAAAAGCTCAGAAGAAAAGAATCCTATGATGTTCTGCATATCGTTCGTCAGTCCATGATGGAGAATTACATGGACATTGCCGGACGCTATAAACCGGAGACGTTGGATACTGTAATAAAACAGTATGAGGAGTATCTGCAGAACCGGCTTTCCGCATTTCTCGCAGATCGCGAGCTGATGGCTGAGGTGATGTCCGATGATGCGGAAGTATATACAGAGGTTCCGTTCTCACTGTATGCAACGCAGGATGAGATCCTTGCGACAGACAGAACGCTTGAAAATGTCCTGAAGAACCGCTTCCCGCTGGAAAAAGGCGGAAAATACTGGATCAACGGGAAGGCTGATCTTGTGATCGTTACCGGTGACAGGAAGGTGCATATCGTGGATTACAAGTCCGATCACATTGGTTCGGAAACCATGGAGAGATTCCATGAACATCTCAGCGGTACCTACGATAATCAACAGGAACTGTATCGTTTTACGCTTTCAAAGATGTTTGGCATTCCGGCATCGGATATCTCCTATCGGTATTATCATATGTATATGGAACGTGAATCCGGCGAATGATTGATTGAAAACCGGCCCCGTCATCGCGCATTGCTGATGGGGCCGAAATTATGGGACGAAGGTCACGTTGTGACTTTACGGTTTTGCACAGGCTTCCTGATTTACCCCGCATTCAGGAGCTCTCCGCATAGGCGCTTTGTGATAATTCAATTGTTTTCGGCGTCCGGCGCTCTGCAGATTGTCCGTTGCACGGGATGTTTTTCCGTGCTTCTGAGCGCACAATATCACAAGCTTTTTTTCTCATCTGAGGTCTTTTTTTCTCAACTGAATATAAGATTTTTCAAAACCGTAATAATGTACATAACAATAGGCGAAGTTCCGGCTTTTATTTGGTGAAAATGCCAGAGAATCCGACCGGAGGCCGTCAGAAAGAGTTTCGGGTGAGAATCCATGAAACAACGAATAACATATATGGAAGAAGCGGAACAATTATGTTATAATGGAGATTACAGCATTTGCTGTAAGATATTTGCGGGAGTGAGAAAATATGCGTCGTTTTCTGGCAGTCAATTGCATAAGTGTGATCATGTTCGTGTTCAGCGTCATCATGCTCTTTGTTTCTGACGGACTTGGACTGGGGATCGCGTGCTCCGCTCTGTGGCTGGCCTATACGGTGATTGCGAACGGATACCTGCTGACCCAGGGAAAGCGCGAGGAGAAGCAAGAGCAGGATGCACCGCTGGAGCGTCTGAAAAAATGCGACCGCAGAGGACAGTTCTCTACGGAGGTGCACATGCTGCTTCAGCAGTATTACAGCATCGAATCCCGCGGGGAATACATGAAGAGCACAACGGACAGCATGCAGGACCTGTATGCTCAGATCCTGGAACAGGCAAGGTCCAATATGGACAGCGCCGCGGCGTATATCGAATCTTATGATTATTACACCAAGCCCGAACCGGTATATCTCCGGAACCTGTGTGTACAGGGAGATCAGCTGGTACAAAAGTTCAATCGGCTGGTGGAGCAGCTGGTGGATATCGATACGAACCCCACTTCGCTGGATATGAATTATGTGGATGAAGTAGTGGAGTGCCTGCAGGAAATGCAGACGATGAATTAAGGTACTTCGTGTGAAGCAAATCAGAACGGAGCACGGACTCGAATAATAGGGTAAAGTATATAGTCTGTAAGTACGTGCGAAGTGATGATTTCACGGAGCGCGTAAGCGCGAAGTGTGGAATAGGAGGCAAATATGGACAAGAAATCAAAATCCATGGTGGTGGTCGGCGTGATCCTGGTTGTGATCATGCTGGGTGCCCTGATCGCCGTGATCGCCGGGAAGGCAAAGGATGACGGCTCAGGCTCAGGCGGAAGCGGAGGCAGCGGCGGCAGCGGGAGAACCGGAAAGTCGCTGGAGCAGCTAGAGAAGAATATCTCGGTCAACACGGCAACTCCAACCAAGGGAGTTGTGACTTTTGATAATAACAACCTCTATGATGAGCTTCCGGAGATCAGCAAATATCCCCTTGCCGTGGAAGGACGCGGAGAGGTGAACATCGAGATCTTCACCTCCGGTGAGAAGGCCGGTTCCGGGGATGATTCCTGGCTGGTCGATGTGGCAACCAAGTTTAACAAGGAAGGACATACGCTGCCGAACGGCAAGACGGTAGGCTTCAGTGTCCGGTCCGTTCCCTCGGGAACCGCCGCAGACTATATCATTTCCAACAAATACGTTCCGGATCTGTACTCCCCCAGTAATACGCTGTTCGGTGAGTATGCCATCGCCTCCGGCGGACAGCTGGAGCTCTACGCAGAGCGTATGGTGGGCAACACCGCGGGCATCCTGGTGAAGAAGGGAACCTACTCCGATTTTGATTCCGTCATCAAGGCAGTGCAGGACGGTCAGATTAATGTGGGATATACGAACCCGCAGACCAGTGCTACCGGACTGAACCTTCTGCTGACACTGCTGGAGGGAGGAACGGAGAATTTCACAAAGTTCAACGCAAACATTCCGTATGTTGCCTACACGACCCAGCAGATGCGTGACAGCGCCTCCAACGGGCGTCTGGACGGTATGCTGACGGAGTATCAGGCGTACATTCATGACAAGAATCTGACATCCATTTACGACTTTATCCCCTTTGGTGTACGGCACGACAATCCGGCATATATCTGCAGAAAGTCGGCCATGACGCAGGACGAGCTGGATGCGACACGCATGATCGTAGACTACTGCCTCTCTCCGGAAATGCAGAAGATCGCCACGGAGAAGGGCTTTAACGCAAATGACGATTACAAGTCATCTCTGGAATTCTCCGGTTCGCAGGTGACGCAGGCGCTGATCACCTACAAGAAGGAGAAGGATAACGGCAAGGACATCATCGCGGTCTTCGTTGCGGACTGCTCCGGTTCCATGAGCGGCGAGCCCATGAACCAGCTGAAGAGCTCCCTGACCAACGGCATGTCCTACATCAATGACAACAACTTCATCGGTCTGGTAAGCTACAACAGCAAGGTTACCATCGAACTGCCCATCGCGGAGTTTGATCTGACGCAGCGGTCTTATTTCCAGGGTGCCGTGGATTCTCTTTACGCAAACGGAAGTACCTTCTCCTATGAGGCACTGGTGGTTGCGGCCCGCATGATCGAGGATGCGAAGAAGGATCACCCGGATGCGAAATGCATGATCATCCTGCTGAGTGACGGATATG
>CAMPAX010000076.1 GCA_946633495.1 uncultured Lachnospiraceae bacterium
GGAAGGATGCGGCTGTCCTGGTAGGATGCGGCTGCCCTGGTAGAATGCGGCTGTCCTGGTAAGCGGAGGTGCGTGGCTGTGATAGCCGGCGGAGCATGTGACCCGGAGTTACATGGTTCTGCTGCCCTGATATGACGCGGATCGTTCATTTCGAGCAGCGGGAGAATTATATGATCCCGTATTATATGGAGAATTCCGCCGCCCCTCAGGGTGTGCGTGGATAAGGAGGAATAAAAAAACCATGTTGGTAGTAAAGAAATTCGGAGGTACCTCGGTTGCGAACAAAGAGCGTATCTACAACGTCGCAAACCGTTGTATCGAAGAATACAAAAAAGGCAATGATGTGGTCGTGGTCCTGTCCGCCATGGGTAAATACACGGATGAGCTGATCACTATGGCAAAGGACATCAACCCCAATCCGCCGAAGCGTGAGATGGATATGCTCTTCACCATCGGCGAGCAGATGTCGGTTGCGCTGATGTCCATGGCGATGGCAAATCTCGGCGTGCCCAGCATTTCCCTGAATGCATTTCAGGTGGCAATGCACACCACCTCGGTCTACGGAAATGCCCGTATCAAGAGGATCGACTGCGAGCGTGTGCGCAACGAGCTGGAGCAGCACAAGATCGTCATCATTACAGGTTTCCAGGGCGTGAACAAGTTTGACGACTATACCACTCTGGGACGCGGCGGCTCCGATACCACGGCAGTTGCCCTGGCAGCGGCTCTGCATGCTGACAAATGTGAGATCTATACCGACGTGGATGGCGTATATACTGCAGACCCGAGGATCGTTAAGAACGCTCGGAAGCTGGATCAGGTGACCTACGACGAGATGCTGGAGCTGGCAACTCTCGGCGCAGGGGTTCTGCACAACCGTTCCGTGGAACTGGCAAAGAAATACGGCGTACAGCTGGTGGTACGCAGCAGTCTGAATACAAATGAAGGTACCGTGGTTAAGGAGGGTAAACATATGGAGAAGATGATCGTAAGCGGCGTTGCCTGTGATACAGACGCTGCAAGAGTTGCAGTGATCGGCCTGAAGGACGTGCCGGGCGTTGCATTTAAACTGTTCAATGCGCTGGCAAAGGCAAATATCAACATCGATATGATCCTTCAGTCTGTGGGACGTGAAGGAACAAAGGATATCTCCTTTACCTGCGCGGATGCAGATGCGGATGAGGCTGCACGGATCATTTCCGAGAACATGGAATGCGAATCCATCGATGTGAACAAGGAAGTTGCAAAGGTTTCCATCGTCGGCGCCGGCATGCAGACAAATGCAGGTGTGGCTGCGAAGATGTTTGAGGCTCTTTTCGACGCCAACATCAATATCCGTATGATCTCCACATCTGAGATCCGTGTTACGGTTCTGATCAATGAGAAGAACACCGAGAAGGCGATGAATGCGATCCACGACAAGTTCGATCTCGGCAACAACTAAGAAAAGCAACGGTTCATCGATATAAGGAGGAGCACCCGCAGGGTTCCTCCTTTTTCGTTGCATTGAATTCGGAATCTATGGTAATATGATGAAAGGGTCAAAAGGCCCCTGCGGATCATAAGATGAGGGTAATAAATATAATGGGGGAAGGATATGAACGGTGACAGAAAACGTACGGATTATATCAGCTGGGATCAGTATTTTATGGGGATTGCCCTGCTTTCGGCCCAGCGTTCCAAGGACCCGAATACGCAGGTGGGAGCGTGTATCGTGGGAGAGGATAACCGGATTCTCTCCGTGGGCTACAACGGAATGCCGCAGGGCTGTGAGGATGATGACATGCCCTGGGGACGCGACGGTTCCGCGCTGGATTCGAAGTATATGTTCGTCTGTCATGCGGAGCTGAATGCAATCTTAAATTATCGGGGTACCGGTTCCATGAAAGGCGCACGCTGCTATGTAACGCTCTTCCCATGCAACGAATGTGCGAAGGCGATCATCCAAAGCGGCATCGCTGAGGTGGTCTACCGGGAGGATAAATACGCGGACTCCGAATCCACCATAGCGTCGAAGCAGATGTTTGACCGGACCGGAGTGATCTACCGGCAGCTTCCGGCAGTGGGAAAGCGGATCGAGTTGGAAGTGTGAATGATTTTGAGCATTTCTGCATGTTGTGAGATCATACGAAGATCGACATGTGATTTAGTATATGATCATCATGACTGTTTAAAGATCAGAACGAAGTTTGTCAGGAACAAGTAAGCGTCAGTCAGAGGATAGAAATGGCACAGGAGAAGAAATTCAAGATCAATATGACCAGAGAGGCGCTGCAAAGCTTTATGATCACCTCTTATTACAGCCGTCTTGGCGGGATCGTCAGTATCCTGCTGGGGCTCGGCGCCATCGCCATGGCCGTGCGGGAGATCTTCTTTCGGGAGAAGATCGATGTTACGGGGCTCGCGGTTTATGTGATCATTTTCCTGGCCTGTTTGGTGGTGAATCCGATCCTGCTCAGATCTCAGGCAAAAAAGCAGCTAAAGAACAGCCCGTCTTACCAGCAGCCGATCGAATATACGCTTTACCCCGAATATCTGGAGGTATGTCAGGGAGAAGAGCATCTGGAGGTGGGCTGGGAGCTGATCTATAAGATCAAGCTGACCGGGAAGATGGCGGCAATCTACACCAGCAAGATCAATGCATTTGTCTGGCCCCTGTCCGAGCTGGGAGCGGACAAGGATAGTATCCTGTCCCGGGTGGTACAGTATACCCAGGAGTTTCATCCGATCCTGTCCGGAAATCTGAAGGAATATCGGAAGAGTAAGGATTGATGCTGGTTCCGAGCGTTCGATACTGACAGGGACTTACACCGATTTTGCGTATTCGATAGTGACCGAGATTGACGCCGACTCCTCGCGTCCGGTACCGCCGGGGTATCGTGAAAGAGCGGATAAGAGGAGAGGCTATATAGCCAGAGGAGATATGAATGAACGTGCTTGAAATAGAAACTCACAGCTCCGGGGAGACCTTTGATTTCGCCAGAAGCCTTGCAGAGAAAGCAAAGGGCGGCGAGGTATATTGCCTGGACGGAGATCTGGGCGTCGGGAAAACCGTATTCGCCCAGGGGTTCGGGGCGGGACTGGGGATCACGGAACCTATGGCCAGTCCCACATTTACGATCCTGAAGGAATATCATGAGGGAAGACTGGCGCTGTATCATTTTGACGTATACCGCATCAGCTTCGAGGATGAAATGGACGAGATCGGTTTCTATGATCTGGTGGGAAATCCGGAGGGCGTATCCCTCATCGAATGGTCAAAGCTGATCGAGGGAATCCTGCCAAAGGAGGCGGTGCGTGTAACCATTGAGAAAGACCCGGAGAAGGGATTTGATTACCGAAGGATCCTTCTTGCGGAACCGGATGACGCCGCGGGGTCCGTTACATCGAAGTCCCGGACCGACGGTCGGTAGAATCTCAGACTGGAGGTGCCTTGATGCAGTATAGAAATGATAAGCACGGCGAGAAGATATCCATGCTCGGCTACGGCTGTATGCGATTTACCAAGAAGGGAACCGGCATCGATCTTCGAAAAGCGGAGAGGGAGATCCTGACCGCGTACAAAGCAGGGGTTAACTATTTTGATACGGCGTACATTTATCCGGGAAGTGAGGATGCGCTGGGAAAGATCCTGGCGAAGCATAATCTTCGGAAGAAGGTAAATATCGCCACAAAGCTTCCTCAGTATCTGATCCGGAACCGGGAAGCGCTTGACAAGTATTTCAATGAGGAGCTGTCAAGGCTTCAGACGGATTACGTGGACTATTACCTGATGCATCACCTGACGGATGTGGCCATGTGGGAGAAGCTGAAGTCCGTAGGGATCCTGAAGTGGATCGAGGAGAAGAAGGCCTCCGGTCAGATCCGGAACATCGGTTTCTCTTATCATGGAAATACCGAGAATTTCCTGACGATCCTGAATGATTACGACTGGGATTTCTGCCAGATCCAGTACAATTACATGGATGAGGTTTCCCAGGCGGGGGCGAAGGGGCTGAAGGCCGCAGCGGCCAAGGGCATTCCCGTAGTGATCATGGAGCCCCTGCGCGGCGGCAAGCTGGTGAATCTGCTGCCTCCGCGGGCAAAACGAGTGATCGAAAAATACGGTCACGGCTGGTCTCCGGCGGAGCTGGCCTTCCGCTGGCTGTACAACCAGCCGGAGGTGACCTGCGTCCTGTCCGGCATGAATTCCGTGGAAATGGTAAAGGAGAACTGCCGCGTGGCAAGTGAAGCCGAAGCAGGGCATTTTACAAAGCATGATAACAAGCTGATCGAAGTGGTGAAGCGGGAGATCCGTGCGAAGGAGAAGGTGGGCTGCACCGGCTGCCGGTACTGTATGCCTTGTCCGAAGGGCGTGGACATTCCGGGGACCTTCCACTGCTACAACACCATGTATATCGAAGGGAAGAACGCCGGACGGTTCCAGTATGCCCAGGTTGTGGGACTTACGAAAGAACCGGCATTTGCGAGCCAGTGCATCGAGTGTGGAAAATGTGAGATGCATTGTCCTCAGGGGCTGCCGATCCGGGAGAAGCTGAAGGAAGCAGACAAGGCCCTTCGGCCGCTGCCCTTTAAGGTGGGGATCAATGTGGCGCGGAAGTATATGTTCGGACGTAAAATGAAGCAGGACAAATAACGAAACTTTCCTACAGATGGTGCAATACTGTGGGGACGTGACGAAAAGGGAGAGACGAAATGGCATTGATAAGCAGCACAGAGGACGCATCGGGTTTTGTTATCCTTGCGGATTATGTTCCACAGATCGTGCAGGAGATCCGGTATCACTCAACTTACAATTTTATCGGGGACAGGATCGACGGTTATGATGAGCCCATCGCGCTTCTTACGAAGGAAGCAGCGCGGGCACTGCAGGCAGTCAGCAATGAAATGAACACCTGCGGCTACCGCGTCAAGGTATTCGATGCATACCGGCCTGTGGCGGCGGTGAAGCATTTCACCTTTTGGGGCATCGAAGATCAGGACGTACGGATGAAGCCCTATTTTTATCCGGAGCTGGAGAAGCAGGAGCTTTTCAATCGCGGTTACATCGCAAAACAGTCCAGCCACAGCCGTGGCAGTGCCATCGACCTGACGCTTTTTGACATGAAGACCGGGAAAGAGATGGATATGGGCGGACCCTTCGACTACTTCGGAGAGCTGTCCCATCCCGACTATCGCGGGATCACGGAGGAACAGTATAACAACCGCATGTTCCTGCAGAAGGCCATGGTCAGAAACGGTTTCAAGACCCTGGACTGTGAGTGGTGGCATTTTGTGCTGGCAAATGAACCTTATCCGGATACGTACTTCACGTTTCCGGTATCAAAAGAGTCACTTATGAGGCATTGAAAGAAGATGCATGTCATTCTGAGGGCACAGCCCGAAGAATCCTGAAAACGAGGAGGTATAGTATGGAACGAGTAGCAAAGTTTTTGAAGGAAGCAGGCACCTATTATCTGGCAACCGTAGACGGTGACCAACCGCGGGTACGTCCCTTTGGCACGGTCAATATCTTCGACGGCAAGCTCTACATCCAGACCGGAAAGGTAAAGGATGTAGCAAAGCAGATCGCTGCAAATCCGAAGGTTGAGATCAGCGCATTTAAGGACGGAACCTGGATCCGACTGGCAGGCAAACTGGTGGAGGATGACCGCCGCGAGGCACGGGTCTCCATGCTGGACGCATACCCGGATCTGAAAGCCATGTACGATCCGGATGACGGGAACACCGTGGTATACTATTTTGAAGACGCAACCGCAACCTTCTGCTCCTTCACCGCACCGCCGGAGGTCGTAACCTTCTGAGTAAAGAAAAGGACTGTCACAATTAGATGCGTACGGAATTTGTTACGGAAGATATACGTGAAGCTGAAAAAGAAACGATCAGCTATGTCCCCGATTGGAGACATGGCTGATCGTTTGTCTTGTTATAGCATTTTGAACGATTAAGGTAATCGTTCAAAAAATCGAATTTTGCGTCAATAGCGCTTTTCTACGTGCGTTGTTTATAATCACGGATTCAGGCACACGCCGTTCTTATCGAACTTGTAGGTCTTACCGCCAATCTTGCGGCTGGTGTTGCATACCATGGCACCGCTCGGAACGAAGAAGTACCATTTTCCGCTGATCTTCTTCCAGCCCGTGGTCATGGCACCGGTGGACGGATTCAGGAAATACCACTTTCCGCTGATCTGCTTCCAGCCGGTTACCATGTAGCCGCTGGCGTTGAAGTAGTACCACTTGCCGTCGATCTGCTCCCAGGTTTTTTTCGGATAGGTTTTGTCTGCACGTTGGTACCACCAGCCCTTGGAGTCCTTCATCCACTTGCCGCTAAGTGCGGACCACTTAATTTTATCGAATTTCTCCTTTATGGAGGTTAATCCGTTGCCGGCAGGATAGTATCCTTTGGCAGATCCGATGCTTTCGAAAGCGAAAAAGTTTATGTTTGCAACAGGCGTTGCTCCATTGAATACAATCTTTGTAATACCGGTAGAGCCAAAAGCGTATTCTTCAATGGAATTCATTCCGACGGGGAATTCAACCGAAGTAAGACCGGAGTATCTAAATGCACGTCTCCTTATGGATGTCAGCCCGGAAGGGAAGGTAACCGTTCTGAGTGAGGAGCAACCGGTAAATGCATCTTCAGGAATTGCATTAACCTTTTTGGGGATTACTATACTTTCAAGACCGGATTGTTGGAAACAGGAAGTACCCAATGTGGTTAATGTGTTCGGTAAAGTAATGGATGTAAGACTGGTAGTTTCTTTGAATGCGCTATCACCGATGGTGGTCACCTTTGTCTTGTCAAGATTGATGGTTGTAAGAGCTGAACATCCCCAAAAACATTCCTCGGGTATATCTTCCAGGTTTGATGGTAGCTGTACGGTTTTAAGTGCAGAACAACCGCTGAAAGCGCGTACGCCGAGACTTTCAACGCTATCTGCGATGGTTATTTTTTTCAACTTGTTCATTGCATTAAAAGCAATGTCGGAAATCGCATGGACACCCTTCTGAACTTCTATTTCTGTTACATTTACAAATTTATTATCTGGGTGTGAAAAGGCAATCATTCCGTGAGTGATCACAGTAACCTTGCCCGTGAATACGATTTTTGTTACAAGCTGTTGATTACGGACATCGTCATATTCAAAGCTGGATTTTTTTACTGTCAGTACTCCATCGTCCGTAAGGGTATAGGTGTCGCCTGATTCGACCACGTCCGCCGCTTCTGCCGTATTCGTTGTAAATACCAACACGAACATCAGCATTAAAAACGGCAACAGTTTCATAAGCTTCTTCTTCATTCTCATACCTCCAATTTTTATTTTTTTTATTCTATGCAGGAATTCGGATCTCCGCTCCGTGGTATTCCAATCGGTTGATCCACGAGCGCAATTTATGAAGCCCCCCTCCTTTCCGTGGTCCGTGCTCCCTGCAAAAAAGGTTCGATATGATTGTGTGGGTATACAAAAGAGCGGCAGAACCGATACATTGTTGTTACGCCCAATGCGTCGGCTTCGCCGCTCTGCTGTTTCATCGCGTAAGGACATATGCAAATGTCTTACGAAACATTATATATATATATATAGTCAAGAGGAAGGAGATGGTTTTTGAGGGTTTATGCGGTGTTTCGTTGGTGTTTCCGAAGTCTTTCTACACCCCCTGTTCAGGGGAAAAAGTATGTGATAATATAAAGATGATTCGATTTCATTTTCAGGAGGACTTACGAATATGCAAAAAGCAGTTCTGTGTTACGGTGATTCAAATACATATGGTTATAACCCGTCAGACGGTCTCCGTTATCCGCGGGACGTTCGTTGGACCGGGCGGCTCCAGATGCTTCTGGGTGATGATTACCGCGTGATCGAGGAGGGCTGCAACGGTCGGACTTCGGTTTTCGAGGATCCGATCGAGGGATGGAAATGCGGACTGGACTATTTAAAGCCGTGTCTCAATTCCCACAAACCGGTGGATCTGGTTATCCTGATGCTGGGAAGCAATGACCTGAAGGATGTCTTCCATGCATCGGCGGAGGATATCGCAAACGGCGTTGCGCAGCTTGTGAAGACCATACAGGAATTTACAAAAGAAAAGCAGGAGAAGGCAGCGGAGATCCTGCTGGTTTCACCTGCGGAGGTTGCGGAGGGGATCACGGAATCCCCGTTCGCCATGAGCTTCCAATGGGATGCGGTAGAAAGGTCCAGGCAGTTTCCGGAGCTGTTCCAGAAGGTTGCGGAAACCTATGGCTGCAGGTTTTTAAATGCCGCGGAGTATGCAACCGCATCAAAGGAAGATTCCCTTCATTTTACGGCGGAAGCGCACATTGCACTGGCGGAGGCGCTGGCACGTGAGATCCGGAGCATGGAGCAGGAATAAGCATCCGGGAGTGAATCAGTGAAAACTCCTTGTGGTATGTTAACACATATCATGAGGAGTTTTTTGTGTGGAGTGGTTTATGGGGGCATTGGTGGACACATAGGTTTTCGTGGACAATACATAAATATATGTATAATTGATATATAATTGATATTATGAAATATATTTGAAATATAATTGATATTTATTTGTGGATGTGATATATTGATATTAACCTTACACCAACGCCGGAAGGCGCGAAGCAGGGAGAGAGGTGACCTCATGTATAATCTGGATGAAATGAAATGTATGCGAACCGGATACGGTCTTTCTTACGAAGATATTCAGCGGCTCTCCGGAGTATCGATCAGTTCCGTGCAGAAGATCTTTGGAGGAATTGTGGTACATCCGCGTAGATCGACGCTGGAGGCTCTGTCGGCAGGATTCGAGAAATATATTCATGAAGAACGAGATCGAAGATTGCGGATAGAACCATGCGACACTATCGAGGCAGACGTTTCTGAAAAACATAAAAAGAGAAGAGAAACTGCATATCATTTGCCATCTCCGTCGGATATACCCGTGGTTGCAGAGGATCCCTATCGCTATAACAGTCGTGGGAGCTCCGCATTTGATAAAACGTCGAATTCGACCGGCATGATGTTCACCCAAAGTGGTTATACATATGACGAATATGCGAAACTTGAACTTCCGGAGGGCATGCGTGTGGAGGTGATCGACGGAAAGCTTTATGAGATGTCTGCTCCAAATGTATCGCATCAGGCTGTGGCAGGTGAGATATTTGTACTGATCTCAAATTATATCCGAAGGAACAAAGGGAAATGCATAACACTCATGGCTCCTCTGGATGTGCGTCTGGAATATGACAAGGGCGATATGACCGTGGTTCAGCCGGATGTCGTTGTCATATGCGACAGAAAAAAACTGGAGAATATGAAAAACGTGAAGGGAGCTCCGGATTTCGTGGTGGAGGTTCTGTCCCCGGCCTCCAAGAAAATGGATCTCTATATCAAAATGTCAAAGTACCGTGAAAGCGGGGTACGGGAATATTGGGTAGTCGACTATGCCGGAAATAAAGTGATCACCTATGATTTTGAGGGTGAAGGCGATATCGAAATCCATACTATGGATGATACGGTTCCGGTGAGAATCTATGGAGGGAAGTTGAAAATCGATTTTAAGGCGATCCGCGAATACCTCGAATCCTTTTCTGAGGAGACGTGATGTGGTATACTTTCACCGGATGCGCATGCATATGGGCATATATAGTGTGCGAACTGCATTCCATCCGTCGTGGGAAAAAATATCTGTTTTTCATGATTCAGGTGAATGATATGAATCCTAAGATATGAATTCTGAGAT
>CAMPAX010000077.1 GCA_946633495.1 uncultured Lachnospiraceae bacterium
ATGCCGGCAAGCTGGCCGGTACGACCGTAGCCGGGATCGAGATGATCGAGACCATTAAAGCCAGTGGTGCGGAAAACGGATATTTCCGCAAATGGTCCGGCTTTCAGGCCTCTGTGAATACGCAGACAGTACGCTTCGCACGTCTGCAGCAGCTCCTTGGTATGATACCGCAGCTGCTGGCCACGCTGTCCGGCTATGCGGTCCTTGTGATCGGGATCTGGCTCTGTATGGAAGGAATGTTCACCCTCGGCGCCGTCATGGCATTTCAGGGCTTTATGACCTCCTTCATGCTGCCGGCCATGACACTGATCCAGGCGGGTCAGATGCTGCAGGAGATGCGCACGCAGATGGAGCGTGTCGATGATGTAATGGAGTATCCTTCAGATGAAAATGTCACCTATGAAGCGAAAACGGATGAGCGACTGAGGAAGCTGAAGGGAAATGTGGAGCTGAAGAATATCACCTTCGGTTATTCCCCGCTGGCCGATCCGCTGATCCAGGATTTCTCCATGACACTGACCCCCGGTAGCCGTGTGGCCTTCGTCGGAACCTCGGGCTGCGGAAAGTCCACGCTTTCCAAGCTGATCTCCGGCCTTTATAGTCCATGGAAGGGCGAGATCCTCTTCGACGGGAAGCATCGCCGGGAGATCCCGAGAAGCGTGATGACCGGATCCATAGCCGTTGTCGACCAGGAGATCACCCTCTTTGAGGATACCATAGCGAACAATATCAAGATGTGGGATGATTCCATCAAGGATTTCGAAATGGTCCTTGCTGCCCGTGACGCACAGCTGCATGAGGATATCATGAAGCGTGACGGCGGTTACGAGTATAAGCTGACAGCCGGCGGGCGTGATCTCTCCGGCGGGCAGCGTCAGAGAATGGAGATCGCCCGGGTTCTCGCACAGGATCCGTCCATCATAATTCTGGACGAGGCAACCTCTGCCCTGGATGCAAAGACCGAGTACGAGGTTGTGAAGGCGATCAAGGACCGCGGGATCACCTGCATCGTGATCGCACACCGCCTTTCCACGATCCGCGATTGTGATGAGATCATCGTTCTGGAACGGGGAAAGGTGATCGAACGGGGAACCCATGATGAGCTTATGGCAAAGGGGGGCGCCTACACCGACCTCGTGACGAATGAATAATGACAGGAGGGTGAGCTTTGGGCTGGTTTGAAAAACAGGTAAAACAAAGAGAAGATCTGGATCAGCAGATGTTCGAAGAAGCCTTCTTTCGTGCTGCGGAGGTCGTCCTTGGGAAAAGAGTCGCTTCGGAAATGAGTGATGATCGTATCATTACGAAGCAGGCCATCGAAGATATCCTGAAATACTACCATTACAGACCGGTTGAGATACCGAAGGCAGTAAAGGACCATGAGGAGCAGCTGGATTACAGTCTGCGTCCCCACGGGATCATGCGAAGGAATATCGATCTGGAAGAGGGCTGGTACAAGGATTCCTACGGGCCGGTCATGGCTTATCTTAAGGAAGACGGGTCGCCGGTAGCTCTTCTTCCGGGCAGGATGAACGGATACTATTTCACCGACCGGAGCAGCGGGAAGAAGCTGAAGGTGAATTCCAAAACCATGGAGCTCTTTCAGAAAGAAGCGTATTGCTTCTATAAACCGCTTCCGCAGAAGAAGCTGGGAATCCCGGATCTGATCGGATACATGAAGGGCTGTATGGCGCTGTCCGATATCGTTTTTGTCGTGCTGGCTTCTCTTTTGGGAACGGTGATCGGTATGCTTATCCCCCGGATCACGAGGGCGCTGACCGGCCCGGTGCTTGGAAGCGGGAAGCTGTCCATGCTGTGGGGAGCCGCAGTCTGTATGCTGTGCGTGGCTATTGTATCCGGCCTTGTCACTGCGATCACCGGACTTCTTGCGCAGCGGATGAATACGAAGGTCTCCGTAGGCGTGGAAGCGGCGCTCATGATGCGAATCCTGACGCTGCCGACACCCTTCTTCCGGGAATACAGCGCCGGAGAACTGACGAAGCGTGCACAGGCCCTCAAACTGCTCTGTACGATGCTTATGACGGTGCTTTTTACCACCGGGCTTTCGACAGTATTCTCCCTTCTCTACATCACCCAGATCGCGAGCTTCACGCCGGTGCTTGCCATGCCGTCCCTGCTTGCGATCATGGCCAGCGCGGTAGTATCGATCCTGGCAGTGATTCTTCAGGCCAGAGTCAGCAAACGGCGTATGGAACTGGAGGCAAAACAGTCGGGACTTACCTATGCGCTGATCACCGGGGTTCAGAAGATCAAGCTGGCCGGTGCTGAGAAGAGGGTATTCTCCAAATGGCTGCAAACCTATGCGGATACCTCGAAGCTGCAGTTCAATCCGCCGGTATTTCTGAAGATCCATGTGGTAGTCAATCTGGCGGTGACCCTCGGCTCCACGATCATCTTGTATGGGATCGCGGCAAAGGCAGGGGTTGACCCATCCTCCTATATCGCATTCAATGCTGCATACGGAAGTGTCATGGGGGCATTCACCATGATCTCCACCATCGCCCTTCAGCTGTCAGAGGTAAAGCCCATGCTGGAAATGGTGAAGCCTTTTCTTGCGGCGGAACCGGAAACAGCCGACAATAAGGAGATGGTGACCTCTATATCCGGGAGCATCGAACTGAACAATGTGTTCTTCCGGTACGCGGAGAATGCTCCGTATATCGTAAATGATATGTCGCTGAAGATCCGGGCGGGCGAGTATATCGCCATCGTAGGAAAGACCGGCTGCGGTAAATCCACACTGATGCGGCTGCTTCTTGGCTTTGAGAAACCGGAACGTGGCGCGATCTACTATGACAACAAGGATATGAATAGTCTGGACCTTTGCTCCCTGCGCCGGAAGATCGGTGCAGTGACACAGAACGGCGGGCTCTTCCAGGGGGATATTTTTTCGAATATCGTGATCTCAGCCCCGGAGCTTACCCTGAATGACGCCTGGGAGGCGGCGGAGATCGCCGGGATCGCGGAGGATATCCGGAACATGCCCATGGGGATGCAGACCATGGTTTCCGAAGGACAGGGCGGTATATCCGGAGGGCAGAAGCAGCGGCTTATGATCGCCCGCGCTATCGCTCCGAAACCGAAGCTTCTCATGTTTGATGAGGCAACCTCAGCGCTGGATAACCGGACGCAGAAGCAGGTGTCCGAGGCGCTGGATCGGATGGGTTGCACCAGGATTGTGATCGCACATCGGCTTTCCACGATAAAAAACTGTGACAGGATCCTTGTGCTGGATCAGGGAAAGATCATAGAGGACGGGAATTATGAAGAACTGATCCAAAAGGGAGGCTTTTTCGCAGAACTGGTGGAACGCCAGAGACTGGATAGTCAGGAAAAGTGATCAGGAGAGAAGAAGGATATACGTCCGTTAAAAGTGTAATGCATAAAGGAGCATAAGGAAATCATGACGCTAAATGATATTTCCGAACGATACGGACTCGAGGATGAGGAACGCAGGATCTTTGCGGAATATACAGGAAACCGTTTTGCTGAGGCGGAGGAGGCAGATGTGCAGGATACCGGCTTCCTTGCGCCCTGGTATAAGATTCTGGACTATGCCGGGCTCTTCGGCGTGGAGAAAGCCATAAATGATAAGCTTCTGTCCAAACGGCCGGTGGATTTCCGGTCGCCGGATACGCTCAGTATAGAGATCTACGATTCCTTTGCCGGGAAGATCCCGGTGATCTATGCCCGCGATACGCAGGATTTTGAACAGCTGGTGACCAATATTGCTTACAAAGGGGTTCGACCGGAAGGACTGTCCACGACAGGTGCTTCCTTTATCTCCGGGAAGACGACGCGGTTCATCCTCCTTTCCGCAAAGCCATACAGCAATGTACCGGCCGCTGAGCTGGGACTGTCGGACGAAGCGGAGTGGGAAGAAAAATCAATCATTCTTCGTCGGGGACACGAGTGTACACATTATTTTACCAAACAGAACTACGGGATCTCAAATAATCTCCTTCATGATGAGATCATGGCGGATTTCATCGGGATGCAGGAAGCCTTTGGCTTTTACAAGGCAGAGTGGTTCCTTCGCTTTATGGGGATCATAGAAGGCAGCGGCGGCCGTCTCAGCTACTACACGAAATCTCTTCCGGAGCGTGTCCGCGGTGCCGTATCGGAGCTGGCCAGGTGCGCTTCCTATGGTCTGGAGGCATGGTCAAAAAGAGAGGACTTTCTGTCCATGACGACGGGGGAACGGATCAGAGCCATGTGCTTTGCCGGACTTGAGGGGATGTGTAATCTATGAGACGGTCTTGTGACGGATCGTCGTATCGGTCAGATGAGCGGACCGAAGGCTTTCCTGCCTGCAGGATATCGCTTAAGACGAATGGCATCTGTGGAACAGGAAATATGCATAAAAAAGGGGGAGAATGAGTGAAGGAGTTTATAACAGAAGCAAAGAGAGAGAATCTTCCAAAGGTGCTTGCGTTTGTTGACGGGCAGCTGGAGGCTGTGGATTGCCCTATGCTTACCCAGACATCCATCGATGTGGCGGTGGAAGAACTCTTTATCAACATCGCCAGCTACGCGTATGACATGGAAAACGGAACAGCCGTGGTTCAGGTGACGGTACTGGAAGATCCGCTGTCGGTGGAGATCACATTTATCGACAACGGACAGCCGTATGACCCGCTGGCCAGAGAGGATCCGGATATCACTTTGCCGAAGCAGAAGAGAAAGAAGGGCGGGCTTGGTATCTTTATGGTGAAGAAGACCATGGATGATGTCCGTTACGAATATAAGGATGGGAGAAATATTCTTACCATACGGAAGAATCTGAACGAAGGGCATAAGGAAAATGAACAGGAAATTTAAAGTAGACACGATATTCATCGGACTTTTTGTTACGATCGCCTTAGCTGTATTTATCATCCTTTTCAGTACGCTTTTCTACGAAGAGGAAAGGCTGCAGCAGAGTCTGTATGATGTGGGGATCGATTCCCTGGGAGCATTGATCGCAGCGGGCCTTTTTTACGGATGTATGTATCAGAAGGGATACGGAATAAGAGAATTCCGTCTTCTGATCCTTCTGGTGAGCCTGTCCTTTACGGATAATATATTGATCCACTATACGATCCTGGCGCCGGAATGGAGTGGATACTGCTTTGCCCTGTGCCTCGTCAGCAAGTTGATGGATCTTGTAATGATCTTCCTTTTCTACCGGTACATAAGAAAGACCCTCGGGTTTAACAATAAGCTTTCCTTCCTGGTAGACAGATACATCCTCCTTTTGCTTGGAATCCAGGCGGCTTTCCTGATGCTCAATGTCTTCTTTTCCTTTACTTTCTTTATCGATGAGAGCGGGATGTATCAGGCGACCGGCATCTCCTTTGCCGAGGATATCTTTCTGGGTCTGATCTCGCTTATCACGACGGTTCTGATCATTCATAGTGATAATCCCCGCAGCCAGAAGGCGGCGGCGCTGACCTTCATCATTCTGCCGCTCGTGGAATACATAATCACCGGGGGACTTTTCGGCAATTCGGCGCAGTATGGAGTGATCCTGATGTCGCTCATCATAATGTACTGCGTGATCTTCAATGAAAAGAACAAGAAGCTTGCTGCCACTGAGGCGGAGCTGAATATGGCCACGGTGATCCAGGCCGGGCTGCTTCCTTCGATCTTCCCGGCATTCCCGGAACGCCCGGAATTTGATATCTATGCATCGATGGATCCGGCCAAGGAGGTAGGCGGTGATTTCTATGATTTCTTTATGATCGACGATGATCATCTGGGTATGGTGATCGCGGACGTATCCGGAAAAGGGGTGCCGGCGGCGCTCTTTATGATGTCCTCCAAGATCCTGATCAACGACCATGCCCTGATGGGAGGAACGCCTGCGGAAATCCTGGCGAGGGTCAATAAGCAGATCAATTCCACCAACAAGGCGAATATGTTCGTTACCGTATGGCTGGGGATCCTGGAGCTCAGCACCGGAAAGCTGATCACTGCCAGCGCCGGACATGAATTCCCGATGATCAATGTGAACGGACGCTATGAGCTGCTGAAGGACAAGCATGGTATTGCCATCGGAGCGCTGCCAAAGGCAAAGTATGTGAATCATGAGATGACACTGAAAAAAGGAGACAGCATTTTTGTCTATACCGATGGAGTTGCGGAAGCCACAGATGCAAATAATGAGCTTTTCGGCACGGATCGGACACTGGAAGCGCTGAATGCTCTTCCGGAAGGCCTGTCACAGCAGGAGATCCTGCAGGGCGTTCGGAAAGCCGTAGATGCGTTCGTAAAGGAAGCGCCGCAGTTCGATGATCTGACCATGCTTGGCATCAGGTACAACGGGCCGGATGTTAAGGCTGATGAAAAGAAAGAAGAAAACGCGGAAAGAGAATCGTAAGTAAAGCGCAAAGAGAATTACCGTATTTGTAACATGTTGTTGTGGGAGAAAAAAATGAATAACAGATTCTGCGAAAAGAAATTTGCATCTATGTTTATTTCAGGTACCTTTACCAAGGCGGTGATGTACCTTATGCTTCTGAGTGACAGTATTATCGCAGGTTATTTTATCGGCGAGTCGGGGGTGGCGGCCATCAATGCCATCACCCCGGTAACAGGGATCGTGACCTTCTTCGGAGATCTTGTATCCACAGGGGTCGGGATCGTCTTTACCAGAGAAGTGGGAGCGATGCGTAAGAAGCGGGCGGATGAGATCTACGGTCAGGGGTTGATCATCAGCATTGCCATCGGACTCATTTCCGCGGTTACGATCCTTCTGATCAAGAATGTGTATTTCAGCGCAAACGGGATCACGGGAGAGATCCTGGATAATGCACTGAAGTATTATCGATTTGTCCCGATCAATGCTTTTCTTACCATTGTGATCTTCTATATGGAGCAGATGGTCTACAGTGATGGAGACGAGCTGTGCAATAATCTTTGCTATGTTTTTCAGATCGGCGGAAATGTGGTTCTTTCCATCGTTCTTGCAAAGTTCTACGGAATGACCGGTATCATACTCGGCTCCGTGATCGGAAACGGGCTTGGGATCCTGGTATGCTGCTGGCATTTCTTCCGGAAGGGGAATACGTTGCATTTCGTATGGCATTTCTCCTTCAAGGACTTCCTTCTTACCTCACGCTACAGCATCGTGGACTCCTCGGTCTACCTGTGTTGGGCCTTGATGGATTACGTGATGATCGGATTTGTTTCCGCCCGGTATGGGGACTCCGGTCTGGTCACCCTGTCTGTCGTTGTCAGCCTGATCGAATTCAGTGTCGTTCTGGACGGAGTGGGTATGGCGATGCAGCCCCTTATGGGAACCTACTACGGAGAGAAGAATCATGTGCTGATCAGGAGGGTCATGGGGGCCGGGATCAAGGCGGCGCTGGCCGAGGGCGTGATCGCCACCGCGCTGATATGGATCTTCTCGAAGCAGTTCTGCGGACTGTTTGGGATCTCCGGCGGAGCGTCGCTGGAGCCGTCCATCACCGCAATCCGGATCGTATCTCTGGGATTTACCTTCTGCAGCGCGGTTTCCCTGATGACATCCTACTATATGCTGATCGACAGGATCGGCATGGCAACCTGTTTCGCATGCCTTCGGAACGGCCTGCTTTATATCCTGCTTCCGGTACTCGGGGGGCTTTGCTTTGGAACCGGTGGTATGTGGTCGGGCTTTGTCATCGCTCCAATCCTGACGCTTGGCCTATCGCTCCTGTTCGTATATCTGAAGTTTGGAAAGGAGGATTTCCCCTATCTGCTGAAGGATATGGATTCGGAGATCGAGGTAATGGACGATACCCTGTCGGTTGCTGCGGCCGCCACTCTGTCAGAGCGGGTCGTTGACAGCATGGTGGCTCATGATTTTGTTAGAGAGGAAGCCAATCATGCAGCCCTTTTTGTTGAGGAAATCGGACTTACCATCCTGGAGAAGAATAAGCAGGCGAAAAAACCTGTGCTGATCGAGCTTTCGCTCTTTTATGAAGAAAACTCGGTTCTAATTGTGGAACGGGATTCCGGAGAACTGTTCGATCTGACCGATTCCTATAGTCAGGTTAAGGGACTCAGCAGTTTCGTCCTGAACGGCCTTATGAAATCTCATGATGAGAAGAAATACCTGGTGACTACGGGCTATAACCGCAATATGGTCCGGTTTGCAAAGAACGGGTATGCCGGCTGAGGATCTTTTTTTCAAACACTTACAGGGGGAAAAATATGAATGTATACGATTTTGACGGAACGATCTACTATACGGACTGCACGATCCAGTTTGCTTTCTGGTGCATGCGGCGGCACCCCGGACTTTGGTTTACTTATTTTCCGAAGGTCATGTTCAATCTGGTCAGGTATAAGAAGGGGAAGATAGAGAATCATCTGATGCAGAGAAAGATGTTCAGCTTTCTGACCAAGGTGGATGATTTTGATGAACAGATCGAGAAGTACTGGAACAAACATGAGAAGCGGATCTCGGCCTGGTATCTGGCACAGAAGAAACCGGATGATCTGATCATCAGCGCATCTCCGTCCTGTATCATCGAGCCGATCGCAAAGAGACTTGGCGTTAAGTTCATGGCTACGGAGTATGACCGGGAATACGGAGTATTTCTGGACAATCTCATGTATGCCAGGGAGAAAGCAAAATATATCACGGATCACGGATTTCCGATGATCGAGAATTTCTATTCCGATTCCCTTGCCGATACACCGCTTGCTCTGTGCGCCGAGAAAGCACATTTAGTGACAAAAAAGGCAACTACGGTGCAGGACTGGCCGGACATCAGTGATCCGAAGATCATGGAGAAAATACAGGGAAAAGTGAACACCGGCTGGGATATCCATCTGAAGGATAAGACGATCAAGGTGAAGGACCGGGCAAAAATGGACCGGATGTGACAGAAAGATGTGGATCGAATCCGGGTGAAAAGGAAATCCTTCGATTCTGACGGCCTTTAGAGAGGCATCTCTGCCGACAGAATCCTGACGTACGGCTTCGCCTTTGAAGGAGAGAAATGCCTGATACAGAAGGGATGATAGGGATAATTGCCTGAAAAAGATTTTCCCTTTTCTCCGGATCAGATTGTACGGCCGAGTCCGAGCAACATTTCCTTGTCACTTCCAATTGTTGAACCGGTTGTTGTCAGCATGTTGCCGGTGATGGTAGCGCTTGCTCCGAAGAGGAAAGCCTTTTTGCCGTTCTCGCTTAACAGGGCGCGACCGGCTGCCATCCGGATATCTGCTGAGGGATTGATAAATCTGAATATGGCAACGGTACGAAGGATCTCCGCTTCCGTAAGCTTCCTGTTCGATTCGAAGGGAGTTCCCGGGATCGGCATAAGGGCGTTAATGGGAATGGAAGAGATTCCGAGGGTCGACAGTGTGACGGCCATATCGATACGATCCTCCCAGGTCTCCCCCATTCCGATGATTCCACCGGAACATACAGTGAACCCGGCGTTACGGGCTCTTTGTATATTTGCAAGCTTTTCATCAAAGGTATGGGTGGTGCAGATCGACGGGAAAAAACGTCTTGAGGTTTCGATGTTATTGTGGTAGTTGTGCACGCCCGCTGCGTAAAGTCGGCGGAACTGTTCGTCGGTCAGAAATCCCAGGGAAGCGCAGAGTCCGAATTTAAGCTCCTTTCGCATTCTTGTGTATATGGAAATGATCTTCTCGAAATCTTCATCGGATGGGCATCTTCCGGAGGTCACGATAGCAAA
>CAMPAX010000078.1 GCA_946633495.1 uncultured Lachnospiraceae bacterium
ATTGTAAGACCGTTTCCTGCCGCCTTCAGGACGTTTTCATGCCCGAAATTCCTGCGTGTTTTCAGGATCTTTGGCCAGGAGCTCACGAAGCGCAATGCAAAGATATGACATGTAAAAACAGCAGCTGATCAATGTAGAGATAAGAACGATCCACTCCGTAAGACCGGTATTGGCGGATTTCATATTCGTATATTCACTGATCTCAACCGCTCCCTGTATCAGCCGGTTCAAAAGCATGAGAAAAGCCACCACCGCCATGGCATAGGACGCCCACTTCGACGGAAGCTTCCACTTCTTCTGCCGGGGCCCGGTCTCGGCACCCGTATCCACCCAGGGCTTCTTCTGGGTCTGAAGCACCATGATAAAATACAGTACAACGCATACCGCTGCCGTAACCAGGTAGATCCCGTACACATCCCATGCATAACTGAACCCGGTATTCCTGCCTTCTCCGTCTATCAGCCGGCTCATGTCAACGGAATGGCTGATGAAGATCAGCAGAAAAGGAAGCAGCCCCAGAGCCAGCGCTTTGTTCTTCTCCGTGCAAAGCATACACGTTATAAAGAGCAGTACCAGCGCACTGAAATTAAACAGGAGATGGAGTCCCTCGCCCTCAGTCTCCTTTGTAAAAAAAGACAGGATAAAGGTAATGACCCGAAAGATAAATGCGATGGCCGCCAGCTCCGCTCCGATCTGCATGATCTTCGTCACATCTCTTCGGTGTCCGCTGCGGAAGACCAGCTTCCGGTCCGAATCCGAGACCATGGACGGAACCATCATTCCGGTGTTCGGATCCCGCATCAGCCGCGGACCGGCAGAGGGAACCGCCTTGTCACTCACGTAGTAGACCTGCCCCTCCGGATCCGGGCGGAACAGAAGGATCAGTACCGCTATGGGGCCCAGGAACAGACCCGGATAAAACCAGGATTTTGCATATCCCTTACACTCGGAGACCGCATCTGCCAGCAGGGCGAAAAAAACCTGCAGGAATACGATCCATATCATCCAAACCATCCACATCGGCATGGTACAGCCCTCCAACATTTCCCCGAACGAAAATAACTCCCGAAAAGACCTGCGCATTGCTGTCAATTATGTTCAGCACACTGATCCTGCGCAGCGCCTGAACCGCGCTCGCTATGCAAAGTGTTTGATACAGGCGTATTGTATCACAGTTGGATTTGTGATACAATAGAAGCCTATTCCCGGCAGGGCGGATCCGCCCGTAAAACGGGGAATGAAAGCAGGCAAAGGAATTCTATTTCGATAAGCGGAGCTTTTCTAAGTTTCTATATACAGGAGGTCGTCTATGAGCATAAAAGCAGAAATCACAAAATGGAAGGGCAAGGACGTGATCGCCCTTTCCGCCGGTACCTATACAGCCACCGTAGCTCCTTTTCTCGGGAGCAATGTGATCCGGATGCAGGACTCCGCCACAGGGGTGGATTTCTTCCGGAACGATGACAGCCGTTCACTGGAAGAGGTTCTGTCCAATCCCGTAACCTATGGGCTTCCCACGCTGTATCTTCACAACCGTCTGTCCGGCGGCGTCTTGAAATGCAGCGACTATACCTATCATTTTCCGATGAATGAACCGGATTACGGCAACTCGATCCACGGCTTCCTGCACCTTCGGGAACACGAGATCATAGCGGCGGAGACCACTGCCACCGCTGCCATCGCCAAAACCAGCTACACCTACGACGAGAAGGATCCTATGTTCGAGATCTTTCCGGTCAGCTTCCGTGCGGATTTTACCTTTACGCTGGATGCTGCAGGTCTTCGATATGAATTCCGCATGACGAATCTTTCCAGGGATCGTCAGCTTCCCTTCGGCATGTGCAACCATACCGCCATCAAAGCGCCTTTTATCGAGGGTTCCGATGGTATGGATACCCGCCTCTATGTTCCCATCGGAGAAAAATGGGAGCTGGGTCGCGACTTCTGCCCGACTTTGGACATGATTCCCCATGGAAACCATGACCGCCAGTACCTTACCGGATCACAGATTCCTGTAAAGCAGGAGATCGACAACGACGTCTACTCCGTCGAGATCGGCGAGTATAACGGAAAGCCTTTCCGCGGCGCCGTGGCGACCGACCTGAAAGCAAAGGTTGATATCGTATATGAGATCTGCGACGCGTTCAAGTTCTGGATCCTTTGGAATGAATGGGGAGAGAAAGAGTATTTCTGTCCGGAACCCTGTACCTGGATGATCAATGCGCCGAACCTCCCGATCCCCGCTGAGGAATCCGGTTACCGTGAGATCGCACCCGGTGAATCCACAGCCGTGACCGAACGGATCTACGCACGGAAAATCCGGTAAAAGGCTTCCCTCTTTTCCTTAGATCGGAATGCCTTAGAATAAATTGTTCATCTCGCATTTTGCCTTGTCATTTATTCTCGAATCATTTATAATGAATGTTAACTCTGCGATGGTTTTTGACATATCCGCAGAAGACCGAAGATTTCTGAATATCTCCGAAATTCTTCAACTATACTTTTTAGGAAGGGAAGGTCAACTCAATGAAATTTGGTTACTTTGACGACGCAGCAAAAGAGTATGTCATCACATCCCCGAAGACTCCATATCCGTGGATCAATTATCTGGGGACAGAAAGCTTCTTCTCGCTGATTTCCAACACGGCGGGCGGCTATCATTTTTACAAAGACGCACGTATGCGCCGCATTACACGCTATCGTTACAACAACGTTCCGGTAGATGTAGGCGGACGTTACTTCTACATTAATGATGAAGGCGAGATCTGGAATCCGGGCTGGTCTCCGGTAAAGACCACTCTTGACTTCTATCAGTGCCGTCATGGTATGGGTTATACCGTGATCACCGGTAAGAAGCGTGAGCTGAAAGCCGAAGTTACCTTCTTTGTACCCCAGGGGTATAACGGAGAGATCCAGAAGGTCGTTCTGAAGAACGAGGGAACCTCCCCGAAGAGCTTTACTCTGTTCTCCTTCCTGGAGTGGTGCCTCTGGAATGCAGAGGATGATTCCACCAACTTCCAGAGAAATTTCAGTACCGGCGAGATGGAGGTTGAAGGCTCAACTCTCTTCCACAAGACCGAGTATAAAGAGCGTCGCGATCATTTTGCATTCTATACCGTAAATGCACCTATCGACGGTTATGACTGTGACCGTGAGTCCTTCCTTGGACTGTATAACGGATTTGACCGTCCGGACGTAGTAGTAAATGATCAGTCTTCCAACTCCAAGGCAGACGGCTGGTCACCTATCGCATCTCACAGCCTGAAGATCTCTCTTGCACCGGGCGAAGAGAAGGCACTTGTCTTCATCCTCGGCTATGTAGAGAACGGCAAGGACAACAAGTGGAACGCTGACGGCTCCATGAACAAGTCCAAGGCTTACGAGATGATGAAGCAGTTCGATACCGTAGAGAAGGTTGACGCTGCATTTGCCGCAAATAAGAAGATGTGGGACGCACTTCTCTCCAAGTACTGTGTAGAGACCCCGGATGATAAGGTAAACCGGATGGTAAACATCTGGAACCAGTATCAGTGTATGGTTACCTTCAATATGTCCCGTTCCGCTTCCTATTTCGAGTCCGGTATCGGCCGTGGTATGGGATTCCGTGATTCCAACCAGGATCTTCTGGGCTTCGTACACCAGATTCCGGACCGCGCAAGAGAGCGTATCCTGGACCTGGCAGCTACCCAGTTTGAAGACGGTGGATGCTTCCATCAGTATCAGCCCCTTACCAAGAAGGGAAATGACGCTCTGGGCGGTAACTTCTCCGATGATCCGCTGTGGATGATCCTTTCCACCGCTTCCTACATCAAGGAGACCGGTGATTATTCCATCCTGGATGAGCAGGTTCCCTATCGCAATGACGCATCTCTGGCTCAGTCCATGATGCATCATCTGCATCAGTCCTTCTACAAGGTAGCAGGAAGCACAGGCCCTCACGGACTTCCGCTTTCCATGCGTGCCGACTGGAATGACTGCCTGAACCTCTCCTGCTGGTCCGATACTCCGGGTGAGAGCTTCCAGACCTATACCTCTCCCAAGTATGGCGACAAGGGCTTCTCGGATGTGGCTGAGTCCATCTTCGTAGCTACCCTGTTCACCTATGCAGGACCGGAGTATGTGGCACTTTGCAAGTACAAGGGCGATACAGCCGAGGCTGAGAAGGCTCAGGCTGAGATCGATAAGATGAAGGATAATATCAAGAAGTTCGGCTGGGACGGCGACTGGTTCATCCGTGCATATGATGATCTGGGACGTAAGGTTGGTTCCAAGGAGAACGAGGAAGGCAAGATCTTCATCGAGCCCCAGGGCTTCGGTATCATGTCCGATATCGGCAAGGAAGAAGGCTGGGCAGATAAGGTGATCGCTGCTGTTGAAGAGAGACTTGGCTGCAAGTACGGTCTGGTCCTGAACAACCCGGCATTTACCAGGTACTACATCGAGTACGGTGAGATCTCCACCTATCCGGCAGGTTATAAGGAGAACGCAGGTGTGTTCTGCCACAACAATGCATGGATGATCGCTGCTGCAGCATATGCAGGCAAGGGTGATGTGGCATACGACTGGTACAGCCGTATTGCTCCTGCATTTTTGGAGGATATCTCCGATCTGCACAGAACCGAGCCGTATGTATACGCGCAGATGATCGCAGGTAAGGATGCAGGAAGAAGCGGTGAGGCAAAGAACTCCTGGCTGACCGGTACCGCAGCATGGAACTTTGTAGCCATCTCCCAGTACATCCTGGGTATCACTCCGGACTGGAACGGACTTAAGGTAGATCCTTCCATTCCGTCAGCATGGGACGGCTTCAAGGCATCCCGTCAGTTCCGCGGCGACACCTACGAGATCGAGGTACAGAATCCGGATCACATCTGCAAGGGTGTTAAGAGCATGACCGTAGACGGTGAAGCCGTAGAGGGATGCGTGATCCCGGTGAAGGGTGACGGAAAGGCACACAAAGTTGTTGTAGTCCTGGGCTGACAGGCTCCATAATCCAAAAGGTTTCATAAAAGTCAGGCACACCGAAACGTGTGCTTGACTTTTTTAAATAAACTGTCTATAATCTCCATTGTTGTTATTAATCTTTTGGCAAAGGAGAACCAGGATGAAAAACGTAAAGAAACTTGTACTTGCTGCTCTTATGGTAGCTATGATGGCAGTTACCCTCTGCTCCTGTGGAGGCGCAAACATTGACGGTACCTATGTTGTCTTCGAAGCTGACGGCAAGAGTGTAGACGAAGCTGTTAAGGCATATGAAGCAATGGGACAGAGCATTACAGCGGAAGAGATCTGCACAATGTCTTTCACAGACGGCAAGAACTTCTCCATGACTGTTATGGGACAGACCATGGGCACCGGTACCTACGAGGTAAGCGGCGAAACCCTGAAGCTCACAGCTGACAATCAGACCATGGAGGCAACCATCAAGGACGGTGTCATCACCATTACCGCAAATGGCCAGAACATGAAGCTGAAGAAGAAGTAGAAACGAGTAACAAGCCAAGTCCGGCGACACAAAATAAAAGAAAGTGCCCTCATGCTTGCATGAAAGGGCACTTTCTTTTATTTTGTGTGAGCGGTTCGGCGACAGACGAATCGCGTGCGTGCGAAGCACGCGACGCCGTACGTCCGCAGCGCATACTCTTTTTAAAAACACTCCCTCAATATCCCGACCATCTTATCCACATGCTCCTTCTCGATCACCAGCGGCGGGATAAACCGGATCACATTTCCTCCCGCAGTGATCAGCACCAGCCCCTTCTCATGGGCCCGCTTTACGATATCCGCTGCCTTCACCTCCGGAGCGAATTCCAGTCCCTGCATGAGACCCATTCCTCTATGATCGATGATCGTCGGGTTCTTTGCCTTCAGTGCTTCCAGTACATCATACAGATAAGCACCCACTTCCTTCACATGTGCCAGCAGGTCTCTCTCCTTAAACTGCTCCAGAACGTTTACGCAGGCAGCACAGGCCAGGGGATTTCCGCCGTAGGTAGAGCCGTGATCACCGGCCACCAGTACACCTTCCGCCTTCTCACCCACCAGGAAAGCACCCATGGGGATTCCGCAGCCGATGGCCTTCGCCACCGTAACCACATCCGGCTTTATGCCATACTGCTCGTATGCAAACATGGTACCTGTCCGGCCCATGCCGCACTGGATCTCATCCAGGATCAGCAGCAGATCATGCTCCTCACACAGAGCCTTGATCCCTTCCATAAATGCCGTGTCAGCCGGCCGGATACCGCCCTCTCCCTGAACGGTCTCCAGAATGATGGCACTGGTCCGGTCATTCACCAGAGCTTTTACGCTTTCCAGATCATTGTAGGCTGCAAACCGGATTCCCGGGATCAGCGGTCCGAAGGCTTCCCGATACTTTGCATTTCCGGTCACCGACAGAGCCCCCATGCTTCTGCCGTGGAAGCTGTGCTCCATGGCGATCACTTCATGGTCGTTCCGTCCGTCCTTTAAATATCCGTATTTCTTCGCCAGCTTCAGCGCGCCCTCGATGGCCTCGGTCCCGCTGTTGGTAAAGAACGCCTTCTTCATTCCCGCAGCTTCCGTGATCCCCTGAGCGGCTTTCGCCAAAGGCTCGGAATAATAATAGTTGGATGTATGGATCAGCTTATCGATCTGCGCCTTTAATGCATCATTGTAGCGCTTATTGCCATACCCCAAAGCAAATACGGCGATCCCTGCACAAAAGTCCAGGTACTCCTTCCCATCATTGTCATAAAGATACACGCCCTCACCGTGATCAAAAGCGATCTGATACCGGTTATAGGTATGGATCAGATGGGCTTCGGCTGTATTGATAATATCATTCGTCTTCATCCTAATCACCCCTTCTTCTTTCAAAATAAGATTGTTCGATTGTATCACTCTGCGGATGCATTTTCAACTATAATTTGAAATGCGTCCTGCGCGGGTGGTTTCTTCCCCCGGCCGGATGGGCCGGATTTCCTTTATTTTCTAAGGCTTTATTTTCTAAGCTTCGTCCCCTTATTTCCGGTGCAGGTGATCTTCACCCGGCCGAAAGCCACGTCTTCCAGCATAGCATCCGGCTTTCCGGCAGTGGCAGCCTCGATGGTATCCCCTTCGGAAAGCTTGATCAGCATGATGCCGGCAGCCCCTTTTCCCTTGAAGGAAATGTCACTGACCTTCACTCTCACATAGAAGCCCTTCGCGCTTCGAACCATTACCTGATCCGTCTCTTCCACCGGTCCGATCCAGATGGCAGTCTCATCCTGCTTTCCGGCCGCCGCCTTCTTCCTGGAGGTATCAAAGTTCGATCCCTCCACGCGCTTTGCATGACCCTCTCTGGTCACAAAAAGCAGCTGTTCTTTAGCCACCGTCTCTGCAAGCGTTATATATACGATATTCTCCGCCTTATCCATTTCACAGAATTCAAAGACCTGAATTCCTTTATCAGACAGCTTTGCAAAGATCCCCTTGCCGGTCAGCTTCTTCGCCTGTTTTTTCACCAGCTCACTGACCTTTACGGTATAAACCCATCCGGCATCCGTGAAGAGGAGGACCCGTTCATTGGACATGACATTGACGGATGCACGATATTCTTTTGCGATCTGCTCCGCATTCTTCTCGTAGGTTGCCCGGTCAATGCATTTCAGATAATAGAAGCGGTCCAGAAGCACGGTCACTTCCGTAGGCTTCTCTTCCACCTTCTCTACCTTCACCTCGCCCAGATCCCGGATCACCGTCATTCGGGGCTTTCCGAATTCCTTCAGAGCCTCCATATCCTGGATCATCTGATCCCGCATGGCCTTCGGGGAGGAAAGAAGCTTGCTGTACTTCGCGATCTTCTTCTCGGCATCCGCCAGCTCCTTCCTCAGCACATCCACTTCCAGACCGATCAGACGGGAGAGGCGCATGGCCAGGATCGCGTCCGCCTGTTTCTCTGTAAAATGCAGTTCTCTGGCATCCATCTCCGAGCCTTTGTACCGGAAGCGGATTCCTTCGGTCTCCCCGGTCATGAGGCACTTCTTCGCCATTTGCAGCGTCTTGGAACCCCGCAGGATCTCAATGATGAGATCGATCACATCGATGGCTTCCAGAAGTCCCTGCTTTACCTCGCGGACGTCCTCCTGCTCCGCCAGAAGCTTTGTATATTTCTTGTTATAAACCTCGGATTTGAATCTGGTATAGAGTTCCAGGATCCGCCGAAGGCCCATGACTTCCGGCTTGCCGCGGTTGATGCAGTTGATGTTGACGCCGTAGGTATCCTCCAGCCCTGCCTTCTTGTACAGGATATTGATGATCTTTGCGATCTCCTCGTCCGTGGTTCCTTTCTTCACATCGATGGCGAGACATTCACCGTTCTTATCCCCTCGGTCCGCAATATCCACCACCTGTGGAAGCTCGCGGTTTCTTGCCAGCTCTCCGACGGTTGTAAGGAACTTCTCGGTGCTCCCGACCATGGTTACCGGCAGTTCCGTTACGCAGATGGATTTCCGTCCGTAGCCTGCGTCCCGGATCTCCACCTTGCCCCGAACCCGGAGCCGTCCCTGACCGGTCTCGTAAATGGACAGAAGCGTCTCCTTCGAAGCATTGATGATCCCGCCAGTTGCAAAGTCCGGTCCCTGGATATATTCCATCAGCTCTTCCGTGGTGATATCCGGATTCCGAAGATAGGCCACCGTGGCATCGATCACTTCGATCAGATTGTGAGTCGGAATATTGGTCGCCATACCGACTGCGATCCCCATGGATCCGCTGACCAGAAGATTCGGAACCTGGAACGGCAGATACGTCGGTTCCGTCTCCTCTCCGTCAAAATTCGGAACAAAATCATCCTTGCAGAACCGAAGATCCTTCATGCAGGCTTCTTCCGTATATTTTGAGATCCTGGCCTCCGTATAACGCATGGCAGCCGCACCGGATCCGGACACGTCTCCGAAGTTCCCGTGAGGGTCCACCAGAGGGATGGGCAGCTTCCAGCTCTGAGCCAGATTCACCAGGCCTTCGTAAATGGAGCTGTCTCCGTGAGGATGATACTTACCCATGGTATCGCCCACGATACGGGCACATTTACGATGAGGCGTATCCGAGGATGTCAGCTCGGACAGGGAGTAAAGAATCCTCCGCTGTACCGGTTTTAAGCCATCCCGGACATCCGGAAGGGCACGCTCGGTGATGACCGACATGGCATAATCCACGTAGGCCTGGCCCATCTCCGATTCATAATCAACTGTATTTATCTTTTCCGGCATACTGTTGCTCCTGATTATT